>JACNFV010000115.1 GCA_014384445.1 Candidatus Nitrosopumilus sp.
GTAATTGAGATGCATATAGAGAACCAGGTTTTTCAATCAAAATATTTTTTTGCCCATACTTGAGTGCAAGTTTAGCAGCAGGAATCAAATCAGGTATAGGCGTAGTGATTATGACTAAATCTTTTTTAGATAATAATTTAATGGCGTCTGTATAATTTTGATTTATATATTTAAAATTAAATTTCTTACAAATTAATTTAAGTGGTTTTTGTGACCGTCCGATTAATTCAACATCAGAAATGCCTATTTTTGATAAAGCAGAACAATACTGATTAGCCATAAAACCTGAACCAATTATGACTACAGATTTATTTTCAATAGTCATAATTCAAAATAATATTTTATTCACACTTTAAGTTATTGGGCATACATCAGGTTCTTTATTTGTCAATTTTTTAATATGAAGGTTAAATATTCTAAATAATTCTGAATGTATTAAATAAAGATCATCCAGTAAGGGCAAATTACAGGTATCAGTCTGAAGAACATGACTAACAATTTTTTTAGTTAATTCACTAGTATGTTGAAATTTAAAATCCTCAAAAAAATCATCTAGTCCTCTAATCTTTGTTATAATTGATTTATCAGTATCAATTCGAATATGATGTTCAAAGTTAGAAATTTCAATAATGATTGAATTTTCAAATTTATTTGAAAAATTTATCGATATAGAAGATTCATTAGTTTTTCCTGTAATTATACCCGAAAATTCAATTAACTCCAAACTTCTTTTATTTGGAAGTAGTTTTTCTGTTAGATTATCTCCATTAAGAAAGATAGTATCAGAATTTGTAAACCATAAAAATAGATCTAGAAAATGTATAGCATTACTTCCAAGTCCTTTATCACCACCAACTATGACAAATTTTAATGAAATATTTTTTGAAAAATATTTTACAAGTTTTTGATAAAATGAAAAATATCTAAAATTTGTGTTTACCCAACCTTTTGCTTCATATTTTTTGAAACATTCTAAAATTTTTTTATATTCAGAAATTGATTGACAAACCATTTTTTCAATTAAAAATCTCCGATTTCCATTTTCTAAGAGTTGATTTACTAATTGATATCTATTAGTGGCTTGTGTAGCTACAATAGTAAAGTCATAGGAGTCAGTAAGATCCAAAATATTTGAAAACCAGGTTATATTATGATGTAAATCATTGGTAATCGAAAAAACAGATTTTGCATTGTTAAGAGTAATTTCATTTGGTTCAACTACTGTAATATCAAAGGCAATATTCGTAGAATCCAACAATGACTGAAGGTGTCTACTACCAATATTTCCACAGCCCACAATAAGGATTTTTTTCAATAAAATACAAGTTGGATATTCTTACTTTATAGTTTCTAATGGAAAAAAATAGATAAACAACGCATTAGATAAGAATAAAAATAAAGACTTGAGGACAAGTTTGGAAAGAGAATATTGAAGCAAAAAAACAATCAAAATAATGCAATTAGTAAATTATTAAAAAATAAGGTTATACTAATTACAGGGGGAGCAGGAAGTGTTGGTTTAGAATTAACAAAAAAACTACTAGAATTCCAAGTGAAACAGATAAGGATTCTAGATATTAATGAACATGCTCTTTTTACAGTAAATAGAATTTTAAAAGATAAAAGAGTTAGAACATTGTTTGGTAGTGTTACTAATCCAGATAGAATTGAATTTGCAGCCATCAATACAGATATCATAATTCATTTAGCTGCATTGAAAAATATTGAAATTACAGAATTTAATGCATTAGAAACTATTGAAACTAACGTAGATGGAACTGTAAATATGATAAAAATGACTATTAAAAATAAACCTAGTTTATTTTTGAATATAAGTACAGATAAAGTTGCTGCATCATCAACTTTGTATGGTGCAACAAAACAAATTGGAGAGCGTCTTACACAATGGGCTGCAATACACATCCAAACAACCAAATTTGCATCAGTAAGATTTGGAAATGTCATAGAAACTAGAGGTAATGTTTTTGAGGTATGGCGTGAAGAATCAAGTAAGAATAAACCTCTATCAATAACTCATCCAAACATGAAAAGATATTTTTGGCATATTGATGAAGCAGTGGGTTTTATTTTACAAGCTTTAGTCAACATGAAACAAGGGGAAATTTTTATTCCAAAAATGAAATTGTATAAGGTAACAGATTTAGCTTCAAAAATTTCAAAAAAACATAAAGTAGTTGGTTTAAGGCCTGGAGAAAAATTAGAAGAATTACTTATTACAGATGATGAGAAAAATATAGCTATTGAAAAAAATAACATGTGGGTATTAAAATCAAAATTCTAGTTTTGTAATTAATTAGTTTTAATCAATTTTTCAATATATTTTGCAATACGTTGAGAATTCTTACCATCAAAAATGCCTATTTGTGACTTGATATAATTTTCAAGAATTTCTTTAGATATAGGATTTTTAATTGAAGATAATTGAGAATGAAGCTCTATCATATCATTACACTCTTTAATAATTTCAGAGTCATTTAATCGTGTTAATTTATTTTTTTGATCAAAATTAAATAATATTACCGGTGTTTTAGATAGAATTCCATTTAAAATTACATTTGAGCTACCATATGTTAGCATTACATCAAACTCTTTTAGAAGTGACATGATGTTTTCTTTTTGAAAAAGAGTGATTGGTTGATTTAACGATTTTAAAAGTAATTCATATTCATCATAAGAGGAACTTGAGGGATGAATTTTTAATGAGACTTCAAACTGAGGATAGTTTTTAATTTCTTTAATTATTTTTAAAATTAAATTATCTTCTTCTGTTTTAGTTAACCAACCATGTTCATGCATAGGAGTTGGACAAAAAAGGATTTTAGTTTTATTAGAATTAAATTTATCACTATAGGAATTCTGATTTTCATCATATAGTTCATCAAATGCAGGATCTCCCACCAATATCAAAGTAGATTTATCAAATTTAGCATCCAAAAGACGACTAAACCAGTGTTCATTAAAACAAAAATTAAAATTTCCACTAGTAATTTTATGTAATGCAGGATAAGTTTTTGATAAGATTTGAAACCTAGGATAAAATAAAATAAATTTTAACAAATCTATGAATCTATATCCAGAATTTTTTAGTGATTTTAATAAAAAACCATAACGATGAATAGAATATTTTAACATTGAAAATTTTTTTGGTTTATTATTTGATACATCAGCTATAATCTTATCTGAAAATATCAATTGAAAATTAGATTTAGTTGAAAAAGCAGTTGAAAAAAACTCAGATTTTCCAGTAGGAGTTATGGTGATATTAGGTATTTTTCTATATTTAGAAGAAATTCCAAAACAGATCCCATTGATTCCCAATCTAACTTCATTAATAATCAAATCAGGCTGGATTTTATCAATTACATCAACTGCATTATCATATTTGTGATAATCAACTACTTGGTATGTTTTAAAAGAGTAATCAGAAAAAGTTGCAGGCTGAAATATCAACCAAATAACATTCAAAGTAAATTGATTACTTAATTCTGATAAAATATTTTCAATTTGAGTTGTAACTATATCTGAAACATTTGGAGGTTTAATTTTTGGGATCAAAATTGTAATTTTTTTCATTGTAATTCTTTCAATATCATACTCATTATTATTGATAAATCATATTAGCGTTGAAAAATTTGTTCATTTTCATCTTTTATTTAATTTAATTTTTTAATTATTTGAATTATTTGTTTTGCACGATGAAAAGAAGTGTGTTCTTTTAAAACTCTTTCACGTGCAGCAATTCCCATTTTTAACCGTATTTCAGCATCATCCATTAAGAAATTATAAATTTCAACACATTCATCAACAGAATTTGAGATTAAAATTTCTTTTTTTGTATCAAACCATTTTTCTAAACCATCATATGGTGAAGAAACTATACAGCATCCCAAGGCAGATAATTCAAAAGGTCTTGCAGTTGAAGTTGCAAATGTTTTTGCATGCAATTCATGAACAACATTAAGATTTACTTTAGATCTACTAGAATACTCTATCCATTTAGAGAAATCAATTTTTGTTGATAGGAATTTTGCATTCCCTAATTCCATTTCATAATTTCTTCCACCTAAAACAAAATTATAATCTAAAATTTTAGAAGGTTCAGATATCATCATATTTACAAAATTTTTTCTAGATTGGCCATTATGCCCATAGAAAAAAAAGTCAATATCTTTTTCTATGTCAATTGGCATATATTCATCTGGATCAATACCAATGTGAACTGTTTCAACATTTTCTGCACCAAGTTCTTTTAATCTAATAATCGATCCCTCAGAAGTTACTAAAATAGAATCAAATTCAGTAAGATCTGATCCAGGATAATAATTGAATGTAAATCCACCATGTTCTGGTAGTGATGTTGGCAAATCAACATCATAAAATAATACAGGGATTTGAAATTCTTTTTTTAAATTGTTAGATAATCCAGTAATTTGATTTAATGGAATAGCTATGAAAATTATAGCAGATACATCTTTTTCATCAATTATTATTTTTTTTAATAATTTTTCAAGTTTTGGTTTTGCAAATTTTCTGGCCATCAAAGGGATTAATTTATTGGAATTTGATTCAAAAGACTTTGTTTTTTTAAGAAATTTCTCTAAAAATTCGGATTTACCTAAATTAGGATTTGGGTAACATTTCCACCAATCACTTTGAATAGGTTTTCCTGAATATGGGACTAAAATAACTTCATTACCAATTTCATGAAACGCTCTAAACAATTGTCTCAAAAAAGGAGTTGCCGAAAATGGCTTTGTCATATCCAATGTAGGACAAATAATTAGTATTTTCAAGTTAATATTGAATCAATATTGATTTTATAATACTGTTAAGTAAAATCTTATGTTCTAGAGTATCAAATACGAAAAAATATAACATGATAGAATATTCCAATATCTAATGAAGGTTTTTCTAACTGGAATTACTGGCTTTTTGGGTCAAAAGCTAGCCGAAACATTGACTAAAAATGGTCATGAAATTGGCACATTATCTCGAAATGTTGCATCTGGGGATAGAGCAACAAATACAGAGTCAATGATTAGAGGAGAGGCAGTAGAAGGAGTACAATATTACTATGGAGATCTTACAGACTATCTTGTTATTTCTGACGCATTGAAAGATTTTCAGCCAGATATTATCATTCATTTGGCTGCACAAACATCAGTAGCATATAGTTTTACTCATATGAAAGAAGTTTTCGATGTAAATTTCATTGGCGTTTTCAATATGGCTGAAGCTGCAAGAAGAGAGGTTCCTAATTTGAAACGATTTATCTGGTCTGGTTCTGCAGAAGAATATGGCATTCAACCAGAAAAAAATTATCCTGTAAAAGAAGATGATATTCAACTACATGCAGCAAGTCCATATGGCGTAGCAAAAATTGCAGCTGAGAATTTTTTGAAGTATTTGTATCAGGCTTATGGATTTCCAGCAATAATCTTTAGAAATGCCAATTCATTTGGTAGAAAACATAATCACCAATTTGTAATTGAAAGTATAATTTATCAAATGATTCATGGTAAATCTCCTATAAAGTTAGGAGATCCTGAACCAATTAGAGATTTCATTTTTGAGGAAGATTTACTTAATGCATATGTTTTAGCTGCTGAATCGGATAATGAGGAAATCTTAGGTGAGGCAGTGAATATTACAAATGGAGAACCTGTTGCAATTAGAGATTTAGCTGAAAAAATCAGGAAAATAACGGGATATTCTGGCGAAATACAATGGAATAGTTTTCCAAAGAGAGCACTGGAAATACCTAAATTAAATATGGACAATTCAAAAGTAAAAAGAATTCTAAAATGGAGTCCAAAATATAGTTTAGATGAGGGTTTGAAAATTACAGCCTCATATTATATGAAATAAGATATGCATAAGATTTTTAATTAGATATTTAAAGAAATAATGTTGCAAAAAATAGTTTGTATTCCAGCATTTAATGAGTCATATGCTATTGGTGAATTAATAGATAAAATTAAAAAAAATATTGAAATGGTTGTTGTATGTGATGATGGTTCAACGGATGATACTAAAAAAATTGCCATGGAACATGGTGCAATTGTAATTGAACATGAAAAAAAATTAGGAAAAGGAGAGGCATTAAAAACATTATTCAATTATGCAAAAAAATCAGATGCAGATATTATGGTTACAATTGATGGTGATGGTCAATTTTTACCAGAAGAAATTCCAAACCTCATAAAACCAATAGTCGATGATAAAGCTGATGTAGTTATAGGATATCGTTTTGATGATGCAGATCAAATGCCCACATATAGGAAAGTAGGAAATAAGGTTCTTGATAAAGTTACAAATCTTGCTGCAGATTTACCATTTAGAGATTCTCAGGGTGGGTTTAGAGCATATTCAAGAAAAGCTTTTGAAAAGATTAGATTTTCAACAAGTGGATTTGGAATAGATGCTGAAATTTTAGTAAATGCCGTAAATTCAGGATTAAGAGTAGCTGAAGAAAAAGTAACTGTAATTTATGATACAGGCGGTAAAACATCCACTAAAAATCCCATCTCACATACATCAGAGGTAGTTTTTTCCTTAATTGATTTAATTGCTCAGAGACATCCATTAAGATTTTTAGGCTTACCAGGAATTTTGTTGATTGCACTTGGAATAGTATTAACAATTCATGTGTTAGATGTATTTAATGAAATACGATATTTTTCAATACCTTTTACTTTAGGAGCATTTGGTTCATTAGCACTAGGATTAATTTTATTACTCATGTCGGTAATTTTGTATAGCATATCTAGTTCCACTAAAAATCTTAGATAAGTGAAAAATTGTTTGAAAATAAGGAGAATCCTAACATGACAAATCAATTAGATATTAAGAAAAAATCAATAATACAAAATCCAATTATTTTATTGATAATCATAGGTATTGTATCACTAGGAATTAGACTGTATTATTTTACGCCTGAAATTCCGGTTACACTTGATGCATTTGGTTATTTTTTTTATGCATTTGATTCAAAAATTATTGGACACCTTCCAGAAAACTATTCTAATGCAAATAATGGATGGCCATCATTTTTATGGTTAATTTTTTCAGGATTTGAATTTGATAATTTACTTTCATATATGCAAATACAAAGAATTTCATCAATTTTATTTTCAATATTAACAATAATTCCAATTTATTTTATTTGCAGAAAATATTTCAATTCAAGCTATAGTGTGATAGGAAGTGCAATATTTGCATTTGAACCAAGAATTATTGCAAATTCTTTGTTTGGTCTCAGTGAACCAATGTACATATTTCTTGGTGCACTGTCAATTTGTTTAATTTTATCAGAGAGGAAAAAATTAATTTTCGTATCATTTTTTGTTGCAGGACTAGCAACAATTGTAAGAGGAGAAGGAATGTCAATTTTATTTGCCATATCAATAGTGTTTTTTATTTTATATAGAAAAGAAACTTTTATCATTTTAAAATATATTTTAGGTTTGATGATTTTTAGTTTAACTATTTTACCTATGGCAATATACAGAATAGAAACCATTGGGAATGATACAATGGTTGGCAGAGTAACAGGCGGTATTCAAAGAGGTTATCAAGAAGGGACACCTTTTTTTGTGACAGGAATAGAAAATTTTATTAAATTTTTTGGATGGGATATGATCCCAATTTTTATTTTCTTTGTTCCAATAGGATTTATCTTAATTTTAAAGAAATTTAATCAACAAAGTAAGATTATTTTTTCATTAATTATCCCATTAGCATTACCTGCATTTTATGCTTATTCAGTTCCAGCATCAGATACAAGATATTTATTTATTCTGTATCCAATTTTTTGTTTAATTTCAATTATAGTAGTAAAAAAATTTGTTGGTAAATTTTCAAATCAGAATCTAATCAAGATTTTGTTAGTTTCATGCATTTTGGTTACATCTATTGTATTTTTAGAGTATAAAGAATTGGATATGGAGCATGAAAAGGAATCATATTTAATTGCGGAATATTTGATACAAGAACCTAAAACTGTAAATAATTTTTATCCTGAAAGTAGATATGCTTACCCTTCTGAGATCATGAAATCATGGCCTAAATCTAATGATGTGTTTTTCATGCCTAGAGAGAAAGGAACAGATACCCAATCTTTAATCACTCTAGAAACGTCGTTGATTACATTAAATCATGGATCAAACATTGAAGAAGTTATTGAAAATAATAGAAAACTAGGAATAACACATTTGGTAGTTGATGATCAAGATGATAGGCCAAGTTTCTTCATAGAACTTTTAGAAAATGAGAAAGAATACCCATATTTGATTAAAGAATTTGATTCGACTGAACTAATGTTTGAATATAAAGTCAAGGTATTCAGGATTAACTATGATGAATTTGATCGTTACAAAAATGGCAATTAAAAATATATTTTAATAGATCTTAATTAAGTTCATCAATGTTAAGGGATAAAGTTCTTGTCATAATTTATAACAAATTTGCTAAAATCTTAGGAAATAAAGGATTAACAAAATATGCAGCAATAAGAAAAATTAAAAATTACGCATATAAAAATTTTAAATTAAAAGTTATTGAAATTGATGGAAATAAAATTTTTCTCGATAAGGATGATAGTTTAAGATTATCAATTAATCAAATTTGGGAACCAACAGAAACAGAACTTGTGAAAAAAGAAGTCAAGAAAGGATACACAGTAATTGATATTGGTGCCAACATCGGATATTACACATTACTATTTGCAAAACTGGTTGGGAAGGAAGGCAAAGTATATGCATTTGAACCAGAACCAAATAACTTAGATTTACTTAAAAAAAACATAGAAGTCAATAACTATAAAAATGTAATAATTGAACAAAAGGCAGTTAGTGATACCACAAAAAGTGTTAATTTGTTTACAGCAAAACAAGGAATAGGAGAACATAGAATAAATTTTTCTTGGTTTGGAAATAATGGGATTGAAGTAGAAGCAATCAAACTTGATGATTACATAAATGAAAAAATTGATTTTATAAAAATCGATATTGAAGGGGCAGAGTATAATGCATTATTAGGAATGGAAAAAATTTTAGAATCTAACAAAGATGTTAAAATTTTAGTTGAATATGGCAAATCGCAACTAAATGAATTTGGTGTAAATGAAGATGATTTTTTTAATTTTCTAAAATTACAAAAATTTAAAATTTATTTTGTTGATAGAAAAACAAATTCATTTACATTATTAACAAAAAAAGAAGAAATTATTCAAGATGGAATTTTGGGACAAAATTTATTTTGTGTCAGATAAACATATTGTTTGGAAAAAATTTGCTAAAATAGAGTTAAAAATATTTTATTGATTAAATCTTTATAATAAAATAAGATTCAGTATTAATAATAAGGAATATGATATGCGTATTTTGATTGCTTCAGGTGCTAAGGGGAAATTTGAATGGATGCAAGAATTATCTAATTCTTTAAACAAATTAGATGTCAAGTGTAAGCTTGTGAAGGATTCTGATTATGCTAGAGGCTTTCCTAGTAAAAGATTATCAGAATGGATTTATTCTCATAAAAAATTCGAAAATTTAATAAATGATTTCAAACCAGATGTTGTTCTAATTGACAGACAGACGTATTTTGGCACATACACCATAAAATCTAAAATACCGTTGTTTGTTTATCTGTTAGGAAATTATTGGTTAGAGATAGAATCTGCAAAAAAGACATTGTACAAAAATCCGATAATGAGATTAGTGATCTGGCTAAGAGGAAGAACTGCAAAAAAATGCTTTGAAGGAGCTACTGCAATTCTTCCAATTACAAAGTATATAGAAAAAGAAGTTAAGGAAAAATATCCTAAAAAAAATATAGACATTTTGAGTGTGGGTGTAGTACCATCAGTGTGGGAAACAACTAGTGGAATGCATCTCAAACATCCATGTGTAGGTCTTCTTCAAACTGCAAATATTTGGCTAAAAACTAAGGAATTGTTAATTTTACCAAAAATAATGGAAGCAATGCCAAATGTGATGTTTTATTGGGCAGGAGATGGAACATATAGAGACAAAATATTGCCCTTACTAAAAAAACATGATAACTTCAAATGGTTGGGTTCAATAAGCTACCCTGATGAAGTTAAAGAGTATCTTAGCGAAATAGATGTTTATGCTCTAATATCAGGATTGGACACGTTAGGAGTCACATTATTAGAAGCAATGTTAATGAAAAAACCAATTATTGCAACCAATGTTGGAGGGATTCCGGAAATAATAGAAGATGGAAAAAGTGGTTTTCTGATTGAAAAAGGAGATCATGAAGAATGGATTAACAAACTCAGATATCTTATAAACAATAAACAAAAAGCAAAAGAAATGAGCGAAATAGGATATAAATTTGCTAAAGATAATTTTAACTGGGATAAAATAGCAAAAAATCTTTTACGTATAATTAATTCCAGAAACATCTCTTAATATTTTTATTCTTTAAAGCCAAAAATGTGAGTTTAGTTAGATTGTAAAATAAAACAATGCGTGGTAGAAAAAAACATGCCAAAAAATTTTCTGGTTTTTAAAAACTTCATTTTAAAAATACCATATCCGGAGGTTAAATCTGGCCCTCTTTTAACAGAAATTATTTTAAATCCCGAATTTGTAAATACGTTCTTCCAATAAAATTTTGAAAAATAATAAAATTCATGAACAAAACTAGGATTATTTCCTAAGGGGTGAAAAAACAATCGTTTAAGTTTTACTTGGTTAGTCTCATTTACAAGAGATTTTATTTTTTCTTCATTTTTTTGTTCAGTGTTAACATTTTGTTTTAATCTCTTGTTTAAAGATCCCCAAAGATATTTTGGGATAAATAAATAATGCCAGAAATTTGTTACTAGTGACACTGATGGAGTAGGCAAAATGTGAATAACAAACCCATTTTTTTTTACCAATCTTCTTATTTCTGTTAAAGTTTCATCCAAGTTTTCTAAATGAGGTAAAACGTGAGAAGTAAAAATTAAATCAAATGATTGTGATTTGAATGGCTTTGTGATTAAATCGATTTTTAGAACTGGAAAATATTGTGGGTATTTTGGAGTTATATCTATTGAAATTACATCGTAACCCATCTCAGATATTTTTTTTGCTTGATAGCCATTACCTCCACCAATTTCTAAAATCTTGATATTTTTTTCTTTAGGAAAAAATTCAAGAACAGGCTTTAATTCTTCATTTCTAACGTAATTCCACCAATCAATTGATTTTTTATTTTTCAATTATTAAATCATATATTATGACTTAAAATAGTTTATTAAACAAGTGATATACTGTTGGTAATTGATTACGCAAAAAAAAACTATCACATTGAAATTAAATTTCAATAGATTAAAAAATGGTTTTAAGTTCAGATTTGAAAATAAATTTTACTTTAAACAGTGGTTTTTAATTTTTAAATTTGGAAAAAATCCTGATCTAAAATCATTGAGTGAATATAATCAATTGGTGCCACCAAAAGATAGGTTTTGGGCAGATCCACATGTAATTTTTAAAAATAATGTTTATCACATATTTTTTGAAGAATATATTTACAAAAATAAAAAAGGAATCATTTCTTTAATCAAAATGGAAAAAAATGGGAACTATACAAAGCCTGTAAAGATTTTAGAAGAAGACTATCATTTATCATATCCTTTTATTTTTGAATATGAGAATCAAGTGTATATGATTCCTGAAACACATTCAATTAAAACCATTCAAATTTATCGCTGTACAGAATTTCCTGAAAAATGGGAATTTTGTAAAGTAATTTTGAAAAATATTGATGCAGTAGATTCTACACTTTTACATTATAATAAAAAATGGTGGTTATTTACTGGCGTTAAAAATGAACAGAATTCTGATTGGGGTGATTTGCATATTTTTTATTCAGATAATCCACTAAGTGAAAATTGGATTTCTCATCAAATGAATCCAATTATAACAAGTAAAAAAAATTCGCAACCAGCAGGAAAAATTTTTTCTGATGGGAATTCATTGTATAGACCAGCACAAACTTCTACAGATAAAGAGTATGGAAGGGAGATCATAATTAATAAAATTGAGACATTGAATGAAAAAGAGTACAGTGAAAAAGAAATTGAAAGAATCAAGCCATGGAATAAGAAAATTAAAGGAATTCATACAATTAATTTTGAAAATGAATTTACTATTTTAGATGCAAAATGGAAAAAACGTGCTTAAAATTTGAATTATATAAGGAATTTTAATAAAATACAAGAAAAGATTGCTAGAACAGGATAAATGTTAACGATAATTTAAAAATAAAAATATTATTAAATAACAAATATTATTAAATTAAAAACATTAACTAGAATAATTAAATTTGGGTATCAAAAAAATTATATCATTAATATATCGATCATATGATTAAGAAAAATTAGATTGAAAACAAAAGATAATGACGAGATTTTAAAACTCCATGAAAATTTAATTAAATTACACAATCAACTAAGAAATAGCAAAAAGAAAGAATGGGATAGAGTTCTTCCTTTTGAAGAATTACTATTTGATCGTTGGGAAAAAGCAGAATTTTTGAAAGCAAAGAAAAATGCCAGTGTCTACCATTCATCAACTATTTTTGGAAAAGTGGAAATTGAAAAAAATGCTTGGATTGGACCATATACAATTTTAGACGGTAGTGGCGGAGGAATAAAAATTGGTAAATTTTGTAGCATCAGCAGTGGAGTTCAAATTTATACTCATGACACAGTGAAATGGTCATTAACAGGCGGTAAAGCAGAATTTGAAAAGGGGGGGGTCATCATAGGTGATAATTGTTATGTTGGACCAAATGTCATAATTTCTAAAGGTGTTAAAATTGGTAAAGGATGCATAATAGGTGCAAATAGTTTTGTAAATAGAAATATTCCACAATATTCAATCGCATATGGAATTCCTGCAAAAAAAATTGGAAATGTGAAAATTACTAAAGACAAAATTAGATTAGAATATTTAAAGTGATTAAGAATTTACAGATTTATACCAATCTATAGTTTTTGCAATTCCTTCTCTTAAAGAAATTTTAGGTGCATAACCAAGAGAAGATAATTTTTCAATATTTGGAACACGTACTCTTACATCTGATGAATTCAAGGGTTTAAAAATTAATTTTGATTTTGAATTTGTGATTTCAAGAATGAGTTTTGCTAATCCTACAGAAGTCAATGCTTCAGTTGGACTCCCTATATTGTAAATTCCTGAACCTTTTTCAGTTATTATCTGTAATCCATTTAAACAATCAGTGACATAACACCATGCTCTTATTTGAGCACCATCATCATAAATGGTTAGGGGTTTATTTTTTATAGATTGTTTTACAAACTCGTGAATTGCTCCACTCCCAATTTGTTTTGGACCATATACATTAAAAAATCTCCCTATAGCGACTTTAATGCCATATTGTCTTTCTAATGCAACAAAAATGTGTTCTGCAAAAAGTTTGCTGGTTGCATATGACCATCTAGGATCATATGCAGTCCCTTGAGTTGTAAAGGTATCTTCATTTAATTGATATGCAGTTGGTCCATAAACTTCACTTGTTGAAGCATAAATTATTTTT
>JACNFV010000013.1 GCA_014384445.1 Candidatus Nitrosopumilus sp.
AAAATGAAGTTAAGAGATGTGTAACTGGAAGATCTGATTTAATTCATCTTGATGTGATGGATGGTCAATTTGTTCCAACTAAAACTTTTGATCATGTCAAAATTAAAGAATTAAGACCTTTAACTGTAATTCCGTTTGACACTCATTTGATGATTAACGATCCTGTAAAACATGTTAAGGATTACATTAATGCTGGAAGTGATATTGTAACAGTTCATGCTGAAGTAACTGATGAATCTAGTTTTGGAGAAATTCATGATATTTTAAAACAACATCAAGTTGGTGTTGGATTTGCAATTAACCCTGATACTGAATTACCTGAATGGTCTTACAAATTTTTGTCTAGTTTGGATCAACTAATTGTAATGTCTGTTGTGCCTGGAAAATCTGGTCAGAAATACATTGAGGAAACTCATTCTAAAATGAGCAGATTAAATTCTATTCTTAAGGAACACAATTTCTCAGGCTGCATTGAGGCTGATGGTGGTGTAAATCTTGAAAATATTGGTTCAGTATTTGCTGATGGTGCACGTGCATTTGTTGGTGGTGGTGCTATTGTTGGACAACAAGATGTAAGATCTGCAATCAAAGATTTCAGAAATGCAGTTTTAAAATCACGTAGACGTATGTTGCTTGATAAAGCAAATCAATTGGGAGGTTCTGATTTAGTGAATAAATGGATTGGATTACATGTAATTGGTGCAAAACAAGAAGAAATCAAAAAAATTGCACAGGAGTCTGGATATCTTTGAATGATCCTATTATGACTGACATGCGTTCAGAATATTCAAAGTCATTAATTCAACTTGGACATGATAATCCTGATGTTGTTGTTTTAGGTGCTGATACAACTGATTCTTTAAAGACTTCAGGATTTGGAAAACAATTTCCTGAGAGATTTTTTAATGTCGGTATCGCTGAAGCAAATCTTGTAACTGTTTCTGCTGGATTAGCTGTATCTGGAAAAATTTCTTTTGCAAGTACTTATGCTATATTTTTACCCGGAAGAGCAGTTGATCAAATTCGAAATAATGTTGCATATCCTTCTCCACCGGGAAAAAAAGGCCTAAATGTAAAATTAGTTACTTCTCATGGTGGGTTGTCTGTTGGACCTGATGGTGGTTCTCATCAACAAATTGAAGACATTGCAATAATGCGAGTAATTCCAAATTTTCGAGTTTTTATTCCTGCTGATACTATTTGTGTTTCAAAATTAACACAGTTAATGGCATCAGAATATGGGCCATTTTACATGAGAATGGCAAGATCAAAAACACCTATTGTACATTCAGAATCGCAAGAATTTAAAATTGGAAAAGGAATTACTGTAAAAGATGGCTCTGATTGTACTATTGCCGCATGTGGAATTACTGTACGAATGGCTTTAGAGGCAGCAGAGATGTTACAGCAAGACGGAATTTCATGTAGAGTTTTAGATATGTTTTCAATCAAACCTATTGATAATGAAATTTTAGAAAAGGCGGCACGGGAGACTGGCTGTATTGTTACTGCTGAGGAGCATAATATTTTGGGAGGAATGGGATCAGCTGTTTCTGAATCTGTTTCTGAATCTTACCCTGTACCTATCAAAAGAATTGGAGCTCAAGACATGTTTGGGGAGTCAGCACGTGATTCTGAAATTCCTTTACTTTTAGAAAAGCACGGTATTACATCTTTTAATATGGCAAAACAAGCAAAAGAACTTAGGAATAAAAAAATATGAAAATTTTTCTTGATACTGCTAATTTAGAATCTATAAAAAAATTTAACGATATGGGATTGTTAGATGGCATTACAACTAATCCTTCTTTGATGTCCAAAGAAGGTGGTAATCCAAAAAATGCTATGGAAGAAATCACCAAAATTATTCAAGGTGACGTAAGTTTAGAAGTTGTTAGTACTGAATACTCTGGAATGATGGAAGAAGGTAAACGTCTTCGTGAATATGGTGATAATGTTGTTGTTAAAGTTCCCATGACTCCTGATGGTCTTAAAGCATGCAAATCTTTTTCATCACAGGGAATTCCTGTTAATGTCACACTGATCTTTTCTGCAAATCAAGCTTTACTTGCTGCAAAATCCGGAGCAAAATATGTTAGTCCATTTATTGGAAGATTGGATGATATTGGTCAAGATGGAATGAACTTGATTAAAGAAATTAAAACAATTTTTTCAAATTATACTTTTAAAACTCAAATTCTTGTTGCAAGTGTTCGCCATCCATTACATGTGATTGATGCTGCAAAAATTGGTGCTGATGTAGTTACATTACCTCCAGGTGTTTTAGAAAAAATGTTGCAACACCCTTTGACAAAAATTGGATTGGATAACTTCCTTGCAGATTGGGAAAAATTAAAACTAAAAAACCCTGATACTAAAATATAGTAAAAACTAGAAAAATATAAGAAAAATAAAATCCAAAAAGGAGTTTATGTTGTACCTTTTCTTGAACCAGTTCCTCTACCAGTACTTCTTGTCTTGCCTTTGGATGAAGGTCTAGCCTTTGGTTCTGGAGTATCTTGAAGTTTTCTTCTACCTGTACCTCTACCTGTTGAAATTGTTCTGTTTCCAGCAGCTTTCTTTTTTTCAGCTTGAATTTTCTTGAATTCTTCACCAGAAAATTTGAGATCTTCTACATCTACTTCTATAGTTCCAGTACCTCTTCCTGTTCTGATTTTAACTTTAACCATATTTTTACTAAAATTATCAAGACCTTTTA
>JACNFV010000012.1 GCA_014384445.1 Candidatus Nitrosopumilus sp.
TCCGAATAAGGTTGCTCCCATTACAGCTACTGCTGCAATTGTGAAGAGCATACTAGTTTTCTTATTCATGGTACAAGTCATGAAATGTAATATAAATATCAAGCCAGTATTTTCATGGTGCTAACGATCAAATCTAGAGTTAAAATCAAAAATATATCATGAAATCATATTTCAGATCTATAGAGCACGTAGTAAAGGAATGAATAATAGAAGTCAAATGATAAAGTCAACATGGAATTTAGATTAGATCAGGATTCTCTGGGAAAGGTCAAAATTCCAGCAGACGCATATTATGGAGCATTTACAGGAAGAGCCATCAAGCAATATCACGTTACAGGAAACAAATCCCACAAGAATCTGATTGATGCATTTGTTATGATAAAAAGATCTGCAGCAGTAGCCAACATGAAAACAAAAGCTATTGACGTAAAACGTGGAAAAGCCATAGTTTCAGCATGTGATAAAATATTGGCAGGAAAATTTATTGATCAATTTGTAGTAGATATGATAAATTCAGGTGCAGGAACTGCATTTAACATGAATACTAATGAAGTGATATCAAATGTTGCACTAGAAGTACTTCACAAGAAAAAAGGACAGCATGAATTCCTACATCCGAATGATCATGTAAACATGTCACAATCAAGTAACGATACATATCCAACTGCAATGCATGTTGCAATTTTGATGAATCTTAAAGAAACAATTCCGGCAGTTGAAATTTTAATTAAATCGTTATCTAGAAAAGCAAAAGAATTTTCATCGTTTAAAAAAATTGGAAGAACACATTTGATGGATGCATTACCAATCACATTAGGTAGTGAATTTGCAGCTTACGCAACATCGATTACAAAAGCCAAAAATAGCATCATCTTAGCACAAAAAGAATTACAAAATGTAGCACTTGGAGGCACTGCAGTAGGCAATGGTGCAAACACCCCAAAAGGATATAGAAAAATTGCAATAACAGAACTTGGAAAAATTTCCAAATTGACATTAAAACCAGAACCAGATATGCAGTTTAGTTTACAAAGTAAATTCCCAGTTGCAAACGCATCAAGTGCGTTAAAGAACTTGGCATTGGAAATTGGAAAAATTGCAAATGATATCAGACTAATGGCATCAGGTCCAATTGCAGGGTTGGCAGAAATAGGAATTCCGGCAGTTCATGCAGGCTCATCAATCATGCCAGGAAAAGTAAATCCGTCATTGGCCGAATGTATGAACATGATTTGTTTCAACATCATTGGAAACGATGCAGCAGTTTCATATGCAGCACAAGGAGGACAGTTTGAGCTCAACGTGATGTTGCCAGGAATGCTAAAGTGTGTATTAGAGTCAACAGATATGCTAAAAAATTTCTTGCCAATATTTTCTGCAAATCTAATTGATGGGCTTACAGCAAATAAGCAAAAACTACAAGAAAATATCGAAAATAGTCCAGTCATAGTAACACTGCTGACTCCAAAAATAGGATACTTGAAGTCAGCAGAACTTTTCAAAGAATCACTAAAAACGGGAAAAACAATTAGAGAGTTAGTAGTTTCAAAAAAAATAATGAGTAACAAAGAAATCGATTCTTTATTCAAATAAATCATGGCAAAAATTTTTGTAGAAGCATACGGGTGTTCTGCCAGTTTTGCAGATTCAGAGATGATTTCAGGGTTAATTGTAAATGGCGGACATACGTTAGCAACTGATTCATCAGAATCAGATCTTAATCTTATCGTAACATGTTCAGTTAAAGATACTACTGCAAACAAAATGATGCACAGAATAAAATCATTAAAAACAAAACCGCTAATCGTAGCAGGATGTTTACCAAAAGCAGAGCAAAGTACTGTTGAAAAATTTATAGAAAATGCAAGTTTACTTGGACCAAATTCACTTGGCAAAACACTTGATGTGATTAATTCAACATTAGCGGGTAAAAAGCAGATTGCTTTAGAAGATTCAGATTTATCAAAAGTAGGACTGCCAAAAGTTCGACTAAATTCAGCCGTCGGGATTGTAGAAATTGCAAGTGGGTGCATGAGTGAATGTACATTCTGTCAGACTAAATTGGCTAAAGGAGATCTCACAAGTTACAGACTAGGGGACATTGTAAGACAAGTTCAAACAGAAATCAAAGAAGGGTGTAAAGAAGTATGGCTAACATCAACAGATAACGGATGTTATGGTTTGGATATAGGAACTGACTTACCAACATTAGTAAATACAGTTTCAGAAATTCCAGAAGATTTTATGATTAGAGTTGGAATGATGAATCCAATGTACATGCCAAGAATAAAGCAAAATCTAATAGAGTCATATGATAATGATAAGGTCTTCAAATTTTTACACATTCCAGTACAAAGTGGAAGTAACAAAGTACTCAACGATATGAAAAGAGGCCATACGTCTGAAACGTTCAGGGAAATTGTAAAAAAAGTAAAAGAAAGATTTGAAAATTTTACAATTTCAACAGACATCATAGTCGGATTTCCATCAGAAACAGAAGAAGACTTTCAAAAAACCATAGCACTGATAGATGAAACAAAACCAGATGTAGTAAATTTATCAAAATATAGTGCCAGACCAGGAACAGATGCAGCAGAATTAAAACAATTAGATGCAGCAGAAGTAAAACGAAGAAGTAAAATAATTTTTGAACAGATCAACAAAATATCCCTAAATAGCAATGAAAAGTGGATCGGTTGGAAA
>JACNFV010000158.1 GCA_014384445.1 Candidatus Nitrosopumilus sp.
CTAGTTCAACAACAATACTACAAACAATTTAGAAATTTGATATGAATTGTATTGTCCTAGTAAGTAATGACTAATTAGGATTATTTATGACTAGAAAAATTGAACTAATTCTTTAAGATAATATTCTCTAGTAGTAAGTCTTTGTCTTATATTATAATATGTTTATACGCATTATTGTCTAAAGTTTATCTTTGTAGTATAGTGATACGTCTCAATAAAGGAGATGTGTCAGAATAAAATCTCATTTCCTTCCAGATATTTCAATTCGATATAATATGTACTCAAAAGCTTTGATTAGTTCGGTTTCAAATTCAAGAAGAAATTAACAACTAATAGAGTTCAATGTTAACTCATTGAATACATTACTCACTTCAAAATACACAATACCTATTTCAGATGAATTGTGGGAACAAAGAATTTACATTCAACAAACAAGAACTTGTAAGCATTGTTCTTCAAAACAATACAGAACCATAACAGATGAAAAAGGTAATTCTTCAAAAGAATACTTTGAAGAATGGTCAAAGATTCCTCTCAAAGAAATTACATTGTATGAAGATAGAGTTGATCATGTTGTAGCTATGTTGATTGGTAAAAAATCCCGATTGTCTTGGGATTGTCCTCTTTGTAAATCAGTCAATTTAGTTGAAGATTCTCCAATATCAAATAAGAAGTATGGAAGTAATGCAACCTTTGGAGTAGTATATGAAAAGCCAAAATGGAATCTAGCTGTCAGATCAAGTTACGATAAAATCTGTATGAAATGGCTTACTGTTTTTCTTAGAGAAATTGACATGGGATTGATGGCTTTCCAAAAGGAATACTTTGATCAACATGGCTCAGGCATGAAGGAGGATATCCGACCGATATCTCACGAGATGAAATGACTGAGTACGTTCAATCCAACTATTTTGAGGCTCAAAAACCCATAGGAAAACCTTCAGTCATTACATGGAACGGAGTCAGAATGGTTAGGTCTCATTCCATTCAGGCAGTAGCTAAGGAAATTATCAATATGTCTGCAAATCAGGAAATGGTTTCAATTAATGCCATTGGAAAACAATCCACAGGAAAAACAGAACTACTCAAAACAGTTTCTCATTTAGTGCATAAACACGCAAAGATTCCTTATCAAATTTCTTACTTTGGAAAAGAAGAAATGTTGAATCTTGAAGAAACTGTAAAACAACTAAATCCAATAAACCAAATTTTAATTTTTGATGATATTGCTTTCTTGAAAGCTTCAGCAACTAACAAACAGATTGATCAGATTCAACAAGTTCTATCAGTTATCAGACATCTTCCTGGAGGAACAGATGTAAAAATTATCTTAATGAAATCCTTCCAATATACAAAAGCAATTCCTCCATTTTTGAGACAAAATGATATGACGTTTGTTTCTTCAGTTGATGATAATGAAATTGATAATCTCACTGTTTTACTTGGGAAGAAATACTATTCAAAAATTAAACAATTAAAATTCCTGAGAGCTCAAGGTTCTATGGGAGATGAAGGTAAATCTAATTTTGTTTTTGACATGGGAGGGGGAAAGAAAGTTATCTATGGTTGGCAAAGACCATTCCTTCCATTTCTTTACAAAACAGGAGTAGGTTGTAGATTAATTGTTTCTCCATTGAGAACTTGGATTGATCCTGTTTGTAATGAGTGTGCTAAAGTCAACAATGAAACTCAAGACAATCAAGGAGATGTTAAACAAATCATTGATGATTTTATTTCTAAATTTAAAGATGGTAATATAATCAAGACGGCAGTAAAAATAAAATTAATTCAACAAGGGATAAACGCTTTTTCTCCTAGAATAGTTCAAGCTGTAAAATACATTGAACGTATGCAACAAGAAAAACTTGTAAGCATTGAAGCCTTAGCTTCTGAATTAGAATTAACTCAAACAAAGACTCTGTTATTTCCTGATAAACAGCCTATCAATTGAAAGATTTTTTTGAAAAATTACTTGCTCTCTTATACGTCTCAGATTAGACATTTTTGTGCCTAATTTGGAGTAATATGACTATATGCTAAATAATGAGAGAATAAGAGTTTCATCATGAAGGGTGCAGTTTTTGGTTTAATTGTAATTGCATTTGTTTTGTTAATTCCATTTTCTGCTTTAGTTGATGCCCAATCCACTATTGGAACTTCAATCACACTTGATTCATCAAAATCTTCCATAACAACTGGTTCAACTGTTTCGTTTTCAGGAAAACTACTAAATGAAAATGGTATACCAATTTCTGGAAAAATGGTAATGGTGTCAGCAGATTCAGATACTGGTAGAGGTACAGGTAAAAGTGCAATTACTGATTCTAGTGGACGGTACACTGTTGAATTAGATAACTTTAGAGAAAATGATGTCGGTACATGGACTATCTATGCAGAGTTTGAAGGAGATTCATTATACAAAAAATCATCTAGTAATTCACGTCAACTAGTAGTTAGTTCACCAGGATCAGAACCTACACCGACAGCACCAACAGAATACTATTCTCTTAATCTTAATGTTTCACCATCAACAGTACTTGAAGATGAAACAGCAGTTATCTCAGGACAACTAACATCATCAGAATACATTTCAGGATACGAGGTGTCAGTTAAACTCACGACAAATACAGGATTGACTGCTACCCAATGGATTTTAGATGGTGGCTACTATGAACTAAATGTAGTTTGGCCAGTTGGTGTTC
>JACNFV010000011.1 GCA_014384445.1 Candidatus Nitrosopumilus sp.
AAGTTTTGGACATAGTTTTTCTCAGGAATACAGGCGTAAATTTGGGTATTATCATTCTGAGATATGACAATTTTTTTGTTTAGAATCTCCATGTATTTGAGCAGTTGAATCTTTGGCGGAACTACTGGTGATTCGTCCTTGTCTGGTTCATTAGATATGGTGTATGATGCAAGTGTTGGCTCATCACATCCACAGTCAAAAATATCTCTATGACATTCAAGGCAGTTATCACTCAAGAGCAGAACCTCCCAGTACAAACCGAACAGTTGCCCAGTCTATTGGGCATTGGCATTGTATTAAACTCGCAGTTGTTGCAGTATTTTCTCATTTTAGATAATCAACATCCTTTCTAATTTTCTGAATTGCATCCATGAGAAAATCCAAAGTAGATCCAATAGTTGTTAATATTTGATCAAAATTGAGATTTTTTACCTGTTTCTTTTTATCAGAGTTATCCCTATACAATAATATCAACTCCTATCTCGAGTTGGTTTTCGAGTGTTGCAGCAGACCCGCAAAGTTCAACTGCAAAACTCATTTTTTTATCTCCTTAACATAAAGAATATTCTCAGTAAAGACAGGCAATTTTCTACAAGCATCACAAAGATCGTATACTGACGTTTTATCATATCCAACATCAAAAGTAATTCTCACACCAGTATCTTGATGTGTGCAGTTGTGGATCATTGTGTTCGAAATTTCTCCTTTGCAATGAGATTGGAAACAATTTCATCATAGGTTTGGTCTTTTCGTCCCAGCTCAATGAGTCCATCTCTAGTTTCTTTTGTTACCCTGATTGTGATGTTTTCCGACATACGACAGAATGTCATGGTAACACTGATAATGCTTAGAATGGCTCATCAGTCTAATGTTCCCTCAAGCTGCGGTTATTGAAGCTCTAAGAGAGGAATCAAGAAGTCGAAATAATCTACAAACAAGAACAAATCAAATTTTGAAACCCCATAACATGAGACTTTCAAAAGATGCGTTTAATGAAACGGTGAAACCACTAATCAATTCGGAGGTTTTAACTAAAGTCAGAATACTGAAAAAAGAAACTGGCAGACCCATGATGTATTCCATATCAGAGGGAGATTACGCACAAAAACAGGTCAAATTAATCCTAGAAATGTCAGAAGCTCCAAAATTAATCGAGTATATCGAGGGAATTTTAAGATCATGTGAGGCAGCTTACAAGAACATTAAGGACTCTATTGAAAAGAACAAAGAAAAATTCTACACGGAATTAAATGAGAATTTAATTTTACTAGCTGAGATAAGTCCCCCAATGATTGCTAAAATGATCCTATATCAGACTCAATCTATTGAAAACCCCTATCTCATCAGAGAGATTAAAAGATTAGAACAAGAATCAAGAAAATTATTCAATCAAGCTGGAGCCCTATCAAAGAAACTTGGAAAAAATAATCATGATGAATTTATCACTGTATTTGACAAGAGCTTTACAAAAGCACTATCTACAAAATATAATAAATTCTTGAAAAAAAATACAATATTTCCAAAACCTAACGACGATTAGTTAGTTTTAGGATTTCTTCTTTTGGTAAATTCTTGATAATGTCAAAGATTGCTTTTCTTTGTTCTTCTTTCGTCATTGCACGTAAATCTTGATTTTCATCTTTTAGCTTCTTAATCTCTGCTTTGTCAATTACATCTTTGTCAATTAGCAAGTCTTGCTCAAACTTTTCATAAAGTTCTAGCTTTTCTTTATCATCAATTCGGTCATATTGAAGCAAATACCCTTTTTGTCCTGCAATCTTCTTGGCAAAGTTAGGATCATGTCTAGATAGTTTGGTAATTCCATAAGCTCTGAATCCGTGAGTGTTAATCATGAATCGTCCAGTTGACTCATATTTCATATCCAAATTGGATTTTATCAGTGCTCGACGTAGCTGTTGTTGTACTACTACCTCCGCATAATGAACAATGGGGTTTGTTGCAAAAATAAAATCCTCATCATCCAATTTCTTTAGGAGTGGTCTAAGCATCAGACTTGCCTCCTTTGAGAAAAATGTAGTTCTTCCTTTGTTGAATTTAGCCATGTAGGCGGGGATTTTTACAATAATGTTCTTGTTATCTAAAATCAAATGTTTTTTCTTAATCTGTACCATTTCCCCGATTCTCATTAAAGAGGATAATTGACAGGTGAACAGAGTCCTGTACTTGTAATTTAGTTCCTTGAAAAATATCTGAATATCTTGTATACTCATGCCATAAAGATCCTCATTTACAGGGGCTTTGAAATCCAATTCATTGTCAATATCCTCTTTGAATAGCTTGATTCCCATATAGTGCAAGTATTTCTTTACGTTTGAGAAATGGATTCTGATGGTACTTGATGCACGGGAACTATTCCAGTTAATCCAAGATTGTAATACATCATAGATCGTTTCCTCATCAGATTCTTTGAGTTGTGGAATTATGTTTGCAGTGCCATGCTTTTCCATGCAAAAATTTTCGAAATTATTAATTGATTTGAAAATGTTAGTTTGTGTACCTGCTTTCTTTGATTTTATCTTCTCTCGATAGGTTTCCTTTGTTCGTGCGATTTTGAGGCTAGACATTGTAAACTACTCCAAATAATAGTATTAAATTATAGCATTTAGTATACACACAAAGTCTAAATTATAGCAATCTAAATTTGACATGTTATGGAAATATCTAGTA
>JACNFV010000010.1 GCA_014384445.1 Candidatus Nitrosopumilus sp.
TAAAAATTAATCTAATTTCTTTATCGACTTTATCAAATGCATCCAAAAATGTTTGTCGTTTGTCTTTTTCAATATCTTCAATAAATTTAACAATTGAATTTCTTTCTTCTTCCAAAGAATTCTTCCTAGTAGACATAGATCTATAGCCATATGAGACTTCAAGATATGTTTCAGGAGCTTTTGCATTTAATGCACTAAGGGAAGTTAATTCAGAATTCAAACCTTGAACAATGGTTTCAACGTCAAATGTTTCCATGTTTTTATCAAATCCAAATGCAGAAAGAATGTGCTGCAGTTTAACTTCATTTTCAACTAAATCACGTAAATCACGAGTTAATGAATCAGATTGACGCGCTAAATTATTAATTTGGCTAGTATGGATTTTATCATTTTCAGATAAAACTTTTAATTTATCATCTATTTCTTGAACTTCTCCAATTGAAGACCCAGAAGTTGAAATTAAAACCTGTTCCTGCTCCCTTAATTTTTCCAAAATTTGTCTTTTAGGATCTTTTTGTTTTTCCAAGTCTTGAATTTTTGTTTCAACATCCAAATATTCAGAATGTAAGGAATCTTCTTCATCGCTCAATCTACCGACTTGAGATTTTTCACGACTGTCCTGAGTTTGCATCGCAGTTAGCTGTGAAGATTTATCCCTATATTCATTCATGATTGTAGTATAGTGTTTTTCAATATCAGATTTTTTACTATTAATTTTTGACAATTCACTTGCAATTCTAGTTTGCTCCCCACTAGCATAATTTTGCTCTACAATCGAAATTCTATCAAGTAATGATTCAACATGAGACTGATTAGTAGAAACTTCAGATTCAATAATATTATTTCTTGAAGTTAAATCAGAAATTCTTGTTGTCAACTGTTCTTTCATAATTTTTGCAGAAGTAATTCTAGATTTAAGATTAGAATAATTTTCGGTTGCAGATGTAAAATTATTTTCAGATAAAGAAAGACGGTCAGAATAAGATTGGATAGAATCATCTAATTTTTTTAATGAATGTTTTTTCTTTAACATGTATTTTTTAATCAAACTAATGGATTGGAATAATCCGTCAATATCACTACTCATAGAAATTAATTTTGTAAGTTTAGAAATTTTTGAATTAATATCAATTACAACAGTACCGTTTTTAGCTTCAAAATATTCACCACTGAGAGTTACAGATTTGTAACCTAGTTGGGATAGATTGTAGGCAGATTCACGGGTTTCAGTTAGAATAATATTTCCAAAAAGGAATGTTTTAAGCGCAGAATAGACATCGTCGGCAGTCACAAAGTCAGACAAAATACCAATTATCCCAGGCTCCTTAGGCAAGGTAAGTTTGAATTTTGGGATAGCGTCAAGGGGTATTATTTTTAATTTCGGGAGTTTTTTAGTTCTTGCAACCTCAGCAATTCCAAGTAATGTTGCAAAGTCTTTTACAACTATTGCCTTTATCCAATCAGAGCTAACTGCAAGAACAGAACGCTCATATTTTTTATCCCAAGAGATCATCTCGTAAACTAATCCGTCAATACCCAACTTGTCAGCATCCTCTTTTAATTTTGCAACAGTGTAATCTTCATGCATAAAACATTTCACAGTTTTAATTTTTGATTCATATTGATTCGCAGCTTTGTCAGATTTTTCTAAAATGAACCCTAACTCATCCATATCAGTATTAATTTTTAATTTTCTAGTTTTTAATTTTGTAATTCTAGATTTTAATTCAGAAATAGTAGCACGGTGATTATTTGTTAAAGATTGTAATTTAGATTCTATAGCAGTTAATTCCACTATATCTTTTTCTAATTGAATAGACTTTTCAGAGTTTGATTTTATTTTTAATATAGATTCATCTTTTTCATTTTGCACTTTAGAGAGTTTTAATTTAACGTCATTCAATTGGCCTGTAAGAGTTTTAATTTTACTGTCAATTTCAGATTGTTTTGCTGCTGCTTCGGATTGCTCGGTAAGAATTTTATTTCTATCCGAATCAATTATTTCTAAATCAGTGTTGATTTTATTTTTTTGTTCATTTGTAGATTCAATAGAATCTTTTATTTGTTGAATTTTAATATCAATGTCTTGTCGCGCAGTGGCAATATCGCCAAGTTCAATCTTAATTTCAGGGATACGAGTATTGATTTGTTCAAGTCTTTTCTTTGATGCAGATATTGCACTATTATCAATCTCATATTGTTCCATTGCGGAACTAATTTCAACATCAAGTGAAGCCTTTGCTTGACTATAATCATTTGCAGATTTCATTAATGTTGATTTTTCAGCATCTAAAATACTAATTTCACCCCTCAAAACAGTTCGTTCACCATCAAGAGAGGTCATTTCTTGAGTTAATTCATGTAATGTTGTCTCTTTAGTAGATTTTTTGGCAGATATTACCTTCATTTTATTAGCGGCGGCTATTGCTTTGTATCTATTTAGTTCACGCTCCAAAATATCATGTCGTAATTTTTGGTTTCTTTCTTCTTCAAGTTCATCAATTCGTTTTTTAATTTCGCCCATTTTGGCAAGTGCGATTTCAAGTCGTCTGTCTGCTTCATCAAGTTGTTTAATTGATTCAGATTTTTTCTCATCAAAATATGATAGTCCAATTAAATCTTCAATTGTTTTTCTTTTTTCTTCGGATGTAAATTCAGATATTCTAGTTACA
>JACNFV010000069.1 GCA_014384445.1 Candidatus Nitrosopumilus sp.
TTACAGATGATGAAAATGCATCAGGTAGAGTAATAGAAATTACATTATTTGATATCCTTAAAGGAGATCCTTCTCAACATCAGTACAAACTATATTTCCAATTACACAAAATAGATGGCGAAATTGCAACAACTATTTTCAAAAGATTTGAATATTCAAAAGAATTTTTGCGTAGTTTAGTTAGAAGAGGCTCATCCAAAATTAATTTCATAATTGACATTAAAACAAAAGATGGTTATGTATTCAGAGTTAAAGTATTAGCATTAACACATAGACCGCTAAACACATCAAGACAACATGCACTAAGAATTATTGCAAGAGATGTAATTAACAAGACAGTTCCAGAAATGACAATTGATCAATTTGTTCAAGCAACATGTTACAGTAAAATTAACTCAGACATTATGGCTGCATTCAAGAGAGTTATCAAAGTAAGACATGTTGGTCTTGAGAAAGTAAAACTAATTAGAACTGCTGATAAAGAAACGAAATTACTAGAAGCATAAATAATTAGAACACAGTCTATTTTGAATTATGATTCATAAAATAGAAATTACTATTGATGTGATTATTCATGCAACAGAAGATGTTTCAAAAATATTGCAATCATTTGACGAAGTCTTAGAAATTAAAGAAGAGCAATTCACGTCAATAGAAACTACAGGGTATTTTGAAAATCCAATAATAATCTTAAGTGCCAAACTTGTAAAAAAGCAGGGTCAAAATTTTATAAAAAAGATGCTAGAGTTACTACCAATTAATCAAATTAATGAATTAGTTGAAGAAATTGAAGAAAGGACCATAGATTCAAGGTTTCATCTAAGATTAGACAAACAAGAATTAGTTAAAGGTAAATTGATAATTAGTGAAAAGGATACCGTAAAAATTAAAATTCATACTCCAATTTACAACAAAAAAGATACCGTAAAAATATTTACAGAAATTTTTCAAATGGTCAACTAGATTAAATAGGAATAGATCAACAATTTAATTTGGGAATGAGGAGATATTAGCCGCTCCAGTCTGAGCTAACGCCTTGAAGACGCCGCGACGAACCGACCCCAAATTAAATCATAATTGAGAGAGTTTGAATATTAGAATAGAGTTTATTATAAATACGGACAAACAAGTCTCTAGTTATGACAGATTATGACGTTATAATTGCAGGTGGAGGATTAGCAGGTACAATTACGGCACAATCAATATCACATTATTCTAATCAAAATTTAAAAATTCTCGTAGTTGACAGAAATCCAGAAACATTACCAGGAAGAAAAGGACTTGCAGGATGGGTATGTGGAGACGCATGTTCAAAAGAAGCAGTAGATTTCATGTCAGAAAGAATCAAAATTCAATGGACTAAACCAGAAATCGAACATGATGTTAAAGGAGTAATGGCATTTTCTCCAGATAAAGAAACAGCAATTCCATTTGATGGAGACGGATACATGTTAAATCGTACAGAATTGCCAAGAATTCAAAATGAGAGATGTAACAAAATGGGAATTGAATTTGAATTTGAAATAGGCTTAACAGGTCTAATTTATGACGGTCAACAAGTTGTCGGAGTTCAAGGAATAGATAACAAAACAAAACAGCCTTTCAAAAAAACATCAAGATTAGTAATTGATGCAACAGGAGTGACATCAATTCTAAGAAATGGACTTAAAAACTCAACTAAAGTTGAAAAGAGAATCAGCATAGAAGATTTGGAAATTACCGGAAGATACATCATGGACTTTGAACCAGGACAAAAAGATCTTACACAATTTGATCCAGATTATTGTATAATTCATTTAGATCAAGACATCGCTCCAGGAGGATACGGATGGGTATTTCCTAAATCTGAAACCAAAGTCAACATTGGTTTGGGTGTTGAAAAAGCATTTCTAGAAAAGAGAAACAATAGATTAGGTAAAAAAGATAATGTCGAATCATTAATGAAAGAATATCTTCAAAGAAATCCAGCAATTAAAAATGCAAAACTTTCTGAGGATTCTACAGATGTGTTAGGAGGCAATAATTCTGGAATATTCCAAGTTTCTGTCAGAAGACAAAACGATTGCATGGTTTCCGGAGGATACATGATGGTTGGAGATTCTGCATGGATGCCAAAACCAATTGATGCTGGAGGAATAGGACCAGCACTGATTGCAGGAACAATTCTAGGCAACAATGTAGCTAAAGCATTAGAAGCAAATGATACCTCTGAAGCATCGTTATGGCAATACAATTTAGATTTCATCAAAGAATACGGATACAAAACTGCAGGATTAGAACTGTTTAGAAGGTTAGTACAACAAATGAACAATGAACAAATCAGTTATGGCATGAAACACTTCTTGGGCGGTCTAGATGTAGAATCAATCAGTAAAGGGGAACATCCAGACTTTTCAGGATTAGGAAAAGTTGGAATGATAATCAGAGGCGTATTAAACCAAACAGTTGCAAAAGGACTCAAGTACACATCTACGGAAAATCAATGGTTAGTTGAACATTACTATGATTATCCAAAAGATCCATCAGGATTTGATCAATGGAATAAAGCATTACATCAGAGGTTGGATGCGTCGTTTGCTAAGATAGAAGCATTTGGAAAATAGATCCAACATTAAATATTGTTATAATTAATAAAAAAAAGCCTTGGAAGAAAT
>JACNFV010000009.1 GCA_014384445.1 Candidatus Nitrosopumilus sp.
CAAAGTCAATTGTTTTACGTATTGTTTCAGGGGTTTCTTTAGGTAGTCCTATCATATAGTAACCTACAGTCTCAATTTTTGCATTATGAGTCCATTTTATCGCATTTTCTGCTTGTTCCAATGTAGCAGTTCCACCTTTAATCTCATGAATGAATTCACCATGTTCAATTCCATAGGACATCATTCTGCATCCAGCTTTTTTCATTGAAAAAAGCATTTCTTGATCTACCAAATCGACTCTAGTTTCAGCATCCCATACCAGATTAAAACCAAGATTTTCTGGAGTCATTTCCTCCAATAGTTTCATTGTGGCTTTTCTATTAAGAGACATAACATCATCATAGAAAGTTAATTCTTCAATTCCATATTCAGAATGAAGATATTTGATATGATCAATTACATATTCAGGGGATTGATTTCTAAATTGCAATCCAAAACTATTTTCTCTATTACAATAATTACAGAAAAATGGGCACCCTCTTGACCACATTATGCTACACCATTTCTTACCAGTACTTTTTGGAGGATGTGGATGATATCCATCAGGGAAATTAGGTAATTTGTGATATGCAGGATACGGAAGTGAATCCATATTATCAATGTATGAGCGAGGAGCTGTTGGGACCACTTTACCATTTTGTCTAATAAAAATTCCAGAAACTTCTGAGAGGGGTTTTCCAGAAACAATTTCTTCAATTTGTCCTTCACCTTCATCATAAACAATTACATCTAATGCAGGACATTTTCTCATGGTAACATCAGCAAGAACCGCATGAGGGCCCCCTAAAACTGTAAGAATTGATGGATTTACTTCTTTCACAGCAGTTGCAGCTTCTAATGCAGGATTTGCAAAAGGAGTAAATGCACTAAAACCGACAAAATCAGGATTGTGTTTTTTTACTGCCATTTTAACATCGTAAACATAATTTTCTGAAAAATTACCATCAAGGATATCTAAAACATTAACATCATCCATTCTTTCAATTACGCCTGCAAGATATGCCAATCCTAAAGGTGGTTGTGGATGAGGATCTCTATCAGATCCTCCCTGTAAAGCATTTGAGCCAGTTGGAGGTCTGGTAAGTAAAATCTGCTTATATTTCATATTTTGTCTTTCTTTAGAACATTATTTAAACATCAGTGGAAATTATTCTATATTATAACTGATTATTGTATTTTTGAAAATTAGCCTTAATTTTGATGCCTAAAACGAATAAAAAATTCAAAATTTTCTTATACATATTGCTTAACATAAGAGAAATTAGGATATAACCAGAATGTCTCAGAATAATTTAGAATTAAAACTAACACCAAAAAAAACAATGTTTCTTTTGGGAGTAATTATTGCTTCAGGGATTTATTTTAGATTAATGTTTTCTCATTTTGAATTACCGCTAAACAGTGATAATTTACAATATTTTTTGTATGCAGTTGATCATAGTTTAGGGGAATCAGTAAATTCATTCAAACTTCACAATACAGGTTGGGGATTATTTTTAAGCTTTTTTTTCAGTGTATTTAATTCAAATAATTATATGGATTTTATGGCATTACAAAAAGTTATTTCAATAATAATAGAATCATTAACTGCAATTCCAATTTATTTTCTTGGAAAAAAATTCTTTTCAGATAAATTAGCATTATTAGGAAGCATTCTTTTTGTTTTTGAACCAAGGATTGTTCAAAATTCAACGTTTGGAATTTCTGATCCTCTTTACATAATTGGATTGACTATAGCAATAGTTTTTTTAGTCAATTCTAGAAAAAATTTTGAATTTTTAGCCTTTACCATTTTAGGACTTTCAATAATAGTCAGAAGTGAAGGGTTATTTTTAATTCCAGCATTTATCATAGTATATTTTTGGCAGAAAAGTATTTCAAAAAAATCTATTTTAAGAATTTTGATTTGTTTGTTAATTATATCTACAATTTTGAGTATGATAACATATCAAAAGAGTTTTGAAAATGAAAATGATGGTTTATTTTCTAGGATTGATTCCGGAGTCACAGAAATCTATTCAAGCCCAGAAACAAATTCAGCTGGTGGTCCGATTAATTTATTATTAAATGGTGCGATAAATTTTATTAAATTTCTTGGATGGTCACAATTTCCAGTTTGGATGTTTTTTGTGCCTGCAGGATTCATCATTTTATTAATTTCTAAAAATCAAAAAACAGGCATAATTTTTACATTATTATTTTTTATTTCCCTACCTACCCTGTACGCATTCTCATTTTCAAATGAAACAAGATATCTTTTTCCGCTTTATCCAATTTTTTCGATATTGGCATTATTTTTTCTAAATAAAATAAATCAATGTAACAAAAAATTTTCTATATTACAGATAGTAATTATTGTTGGATTAATTACATCATCTTCAGGATTTCTTATTTGGAAAGATATTGATATAGAAAATGAGTTTGTAGCATTTGATTTAATGAAAAATATTTCAGATGATAAGAAAATTGTTAATTATTTTGGATATGAATCATCATATAGAATTACTACAGTATTAGAAAAGGTACAAGGTTTTCCAATAACTTCAAGTGAAATTGAACAGCATTCAATGAAAATTATCAATATTTCTAGAGTTAGCTCTTTAGAGGAGTTTATGAAAGATGCATTTGAAAAGAAATTAACTCATTTAGT
>JACNFV010000008.1 GCA_014384445.1 Candidatus Nitrosopumilus sp.
CTTTTCGCTTTTTTAATAAATTGGGGGGCTTTCCGCAGTATAAGTGCAGTGCGGGCAAATTGTCTTTTTGCATTATCTAGCTGTTTATCAATATTTTTCTGTTGTCTACTCATCTCGATTCTCCTTAAAACACTTTATTTAATCTATTTATGGCGGGACCGAAAAAATAACGTGTTTTCTAGGAGGTGGTGTTCCAAAACAGGCACGGTTTTTTGGACATTCAGTATATTTTCAGCTCGAAAAAATCCCCGATGAGTGTACCAACCTACCGTTGAACTCAGCTCCAACCGATAAAATTTTTCACACATTATGGCCCAGAAATACTGCCACCATAAATGTAGGTGTAGGTGGTTTGATAAGCGTGTGAGAAATATCCAAATATTTTTTAGAAACTTTCAGGAAATGAAAACTTTTTCGTTATAATAGAATTGTTACTAACAATAGTGTGACGTAACAAACTGAAAAGGACCATAAATTATGGAAAATGTATGTAGTTTGAAGTTCAGAACAATGGACAATTGGGAGAATGGTATTGTGGTTGATATACCTATGGATAAACTAACAAATGATGAGAACACAGAATTCTATAGAATGATGGATAAAACAGAAACAACAACTGAGAAGTTAATTCTAAACTCTAACGATTTAGAATATATGAGAGCAGACATGTCTTTTTTGGTAAAGTCTGTTGAGTCTGAAGTTGACTCCAATAAAAGGAGGTTCTTTAAAAGAACAATTAAAAAACTCTCCAATAGAGGTAAAAAACAGGCAATGAAGGTTGATAGACTCGCTGTTAAACTCTGCGAAGAATCAATTCCACAAAATGAGTTTTTGGTAAAGTTAGTGAATGAAAAAAAGATTCAGTTGGATCAATCACTTTTAGAACATCTTGAAGACACTATATCATCAATGAAGTCTATCGTTGAGGAACACAGATGATGTCACAGACTTTCAGTGTCTCTCAGCAGACACCCACCAATGACCTTACCAAACATTGTGGGTATTAGTCTCTGAGGGACTCTGAGACGTTCAATCCTCACCCCCTACACTTACCCTTCAGAAACCAAACAAACCCCATAATTGCGCGCACAATGCGTTTTCTCTCTACTCTGTGTCACCATCATTGGTGTTCACCATCTGGGGGTGGTTTGATGAGAAATAAGACGGTTTTCTAAATTTTTAACGTAAAATAATAGTATCAACCACAAACAATAAAGGAACCAAACAAATGAACAATCAATTTGAAACTGTTGACAAACCTATTAACCTTGCAAACCTTACTGCTGATGATAAGACAAAACTAGATGAGTTGGATAAATCATTAGTAGGCAAAAAAGTCAGCGAAAAGTGGGACATCATAAAAAGTGTTAAGACAACTCCAAATAAATTGATAAACCTTACTGATGAAGAAAGGTTAAATTTCAAAGAGAACATTGAACTAATTAACACCACTTCTGAACAAATTGAAATAAGAATGAATGAGATTGATATGATTATCAAAAAATTAGATTCAATCCAAAATAGTTATGAAAAAGCATCAAACAAATATGATGCCTTCAAAAACAAGCCTAGAAAACGCAACCTTTATAAAAATAAAATGAGGAGTCTTTCTTTTCAAATTGAGAGACTAAGTGAAAGAGTGAAAGAAATATCCTCAGAATGCTGTGCTCTTAGGACAATGAACCATGATGCCGAAGTCACATCCCATGAGTGGATGATAAATTGGGTCAGTGAAAATAAGATTCAAATGGATGAATTCTTATTGAACAAAATGAAAGATGAATTAGATAAAATGAAAGAACACATAAGAACAGAGACTGTCCATTAAATGAAGCTAAATTAATAGGGGGTTCACTTTGCCTTTCAAATGCTCGATCTGTGTGCGGGAAAGCAGCATGCACGGTTCTTAGGGGAGCCTCGTCTAGCAATAGATGGGGCTTACCCACCTTATTCATGTATGTTTCGAAAAATTTTGATTAAAAAAAGGAATAAAAAATCAGGAAATTTAAATGATTTTGATATAATTAATCATATTAACAAAAAGGAAAAAGGAAAATGCCTATGAATTGAATATGAGATGATAAAATGGACTGAAAATCAAACATTTGAATATAATTGTTTAAAAACAACCCAAACAAAGAGGGATAAATCAATGATCAATACAAATGAAACTAATGATAATGTTATGCAGGAACTATTGGATGTAATTGAAGTAACTATCAATGATAATTCAGACGACAATCTATCAAAGGCTAAAAAAGATATCGAAGATGAAATTGAGGATGAACTATTGGGTGTAATTGAGGTAGCTATCAATGATAACTCAAACTACAATCTATCAAAGGCTAAAAAGGCTATCATAAAATTAATGGAAATGAGTCATTATGAATCTGTCCCATTTGCTGATGTTTTTGATTTGGCAGCTCAAAAAGGAAACAAAGAAATTGTTGAATGTATTTTTAGTGTTATGAATGTTCTAAAATCCGATGAAGATGAAGTTTATGATGAAGATTTAAATATGGTCTTTGAAAATATTCCATACAATGGCTGTATTACAGCGTTGGAATATGAACATTTTGAAATCTCAGATTTCTTAAATGATAATTGGAAAGATTATCAAACAGAGGATTTGATTGA
>JACNFV010000007.1 GCA_014384445.1 Candidatus Nitrosopumilus sp.
TGTGTTTTACGCTTTATCAGTTATGTGTGAATTGGTAGCAACTTTGCATCTGGCAGTCCTGCTTCTTTGGATTGTTCAGCAGTTACATCTTCAAATTCTAAGGAAATGATGGCTTTTGTATTGAATTTTGTCTCCATTCCTTTTGCTAATTCTCCGATGTCTTTACCCGAGTAGATTTCTTTTGAATCTTTAAGAAAAACTCTTTCTCCTTTTTCCATCTCTTTACCAGCAAATTTCTCTTTAAGAAAACTTGTAATTGATGGGAGTTCATTTCTATCAAGATTATTATGGAAATAACAGATTCCATTTACTGATTCATAGTCAAATGCAGTACCATGTCTATACAGGAATACTCCAATAAACTTAGCCGCATCTTCTGGCTCTCGTATACATTTGATTTCCCAGTTTAACAATTTACTTTCATCATACGAAAATCCGGCCATTTCATCTGATGTTAGCTTCCAATATCTTGATCTACCTTTTACCATTATGTAGTATTGTGAATTATTCTGATATAAATTCCAATATCTCTCTGAACTTCATAGTTGATTATTTGCTTTTATAGCAAATTGACGTAGTTATTCTATGGGCGATAGAATAACTGTTGTGTTGAATTCTTCAAATGTTGAGAAACTTCGTAACATTCAAGCAAAGATGATCAAAACTTCCCCAAAATCGATTAGCTTCTCACATGTATTGAATTTAGTTGTGAGTGAAGGCCTCAAAAAATTCAAAGTATAATACAAAAATGAAGATTAATTCAGTACTCCTCTATTTCTAATTAGAAACATGTGTTTTAGAATAACTATAAAAATACAAAATTATTCGGAAGATAGATTAATCTGATTTAATTTTTAAATTATGAATGGCAACTTTTAATGTTCATGTAATTATTGAAAATAAACCTGGTATTAGTGACCCTGAAGGTAAAACTATTCTAAATGATCTAGTTCTAAAAGGAACTCACAAAACAGTTTCTGAAATAAAAACTGCAAAAATGCTAAAATTCACCATCAAAGAAAAAGACAAAAAGACTGCTAAATCCAAAGTACAGGAGATCTGTGATGAATTACGAATATTCAATCCTATGGTGAGTAAAGTGACAATAGATGTTTTTGATAGTTAAGGGTTTAAGATTCGATTCAAATTAAATATCGCTAAGTGCAATCACACTTGTGAAGGTTGGGGCTGTAGTTTTTCCTGGTAGTAATTGTGATCGTGATATGTATCATGTTCTAACTGATGTCTTTAACCTTGATGCACAATATTATTGGCATGAAAAATCACTTCCAAAAAATATTGATGCCGTAATTCTTCCAGGTGGATTTTCTTATGGTGATCGATTAAGGGCTGGAGTAATTGCGGCACATAGTCCGATCATTAAAGATGTAAAAAAGATGGCAGAAAAAGGAATTCCAATTTTAGGTGTATGTAATGGATTTCAAATTTTAGTGGAATCAGGATTACTTCCAGGTGTTTTACTCAAAAATGAATCTCTAAATTTCATGTGTGAATGGACAAATTTGATTGTTGAAAATAATCAGACTCCATTTACAAATCAATTCAAACTCCATGAAGAAATCCCAATACCTATCGCAAATGGCGAGGGGAGGTATTATGTAGATGATGATACTTTGAAACAATTAAAGAAAAAAAATCAAATTGTATTTAGATACAGTCAAGTTGTAAATGGTTCTTCACATAGAATAGCAGGTGTCTGTAATCAAGAAGGAAATGTTGTTGGTATGATGCCGCATCCAGAAAGAGCAGTTGAATCTGAAATTAATCCAATTGATAACAAACCATCTTCACTTATCTTTGAATCTCTATTGACAAAAATAGGTGTTAGTAATTGAGTCTTGAATCTCAAGAACTAGCAGAGTTAAAATCAAAAATTGGTAGAAATCCTACTTCTACTGAATTGCAAATTGTAGCTGCTGAATGGTCTGAACACTGCTCTTACAAATCATCAAAAAAACATCTCAAAATGTTGCCCATGAAAGGACCACTTGTAATTCATGAGAAAGGATATGATTCTGGTGTACTAGATGTTGGTGGTGGGTATGTTGTTACTGCACACATTGAAAGTCATAACCATCCATCTGCAGTTGAACCTTATGGTGGTGCTGCAACTGGCGTTGGTGGTGTAATTAGAGATATTTTGTCTGCAGGTACTAGGCCTATTGCGATTCTTAATGGGTTGCGTTTTGGAGATATAGAAAAAGATCAACAAGCAAAATGGCTTTTCAAAAATGCTGTTACGGGAATTGCTGATTATGGAAATTGTTTAGGAATTCCAACTATTGGTGGAGAAGTAGAGTTTGATGAATGTTATCAAAATTATGCACTAGTTGATGTTGCAGCAGTAGGATTTGGTAAAAAAGAGAATTTGATTAAAAACCATGCAAAAAAAGATGACTTGGTTGTATTACTTGGAGGCTCAACAGGAAGAGATGGAATTGGTGGTTCTCAGTTTGCTTCAGATTCATTAGAATCTGAAGATCGTTCTGCAGTTCAAATCCCAGATCCTTTTATTGAGAAATTAATTATTGAGGCCATTTTAGAGGCACGAAATGAGAAATTAATTCATGCCATGAAGGATTTAGGAGGTGGTGGTTTA
>JACNFV010000154.1 GCA_014384445.1 Candidatus Nitrosopumilus sp.
GGTGTAAATCCGTGATACCCGCTAGTTTGTTGATCCTGGTCTTTGAATGTTGGTTCAAACAATGAAATTAGATATTCATCTGGATCTAAAATCACTGCGTTTTTACCTGCATCTTTTTCAATGGTGTCTCGATAAATCTTAACACCTTTTGTTTTTACTTCTTCAAGTGCAGATTTTAAATCTCCAACTATGAATCCTAGACTTATTCCATTCTCTATTGAACTGCCTACGTGTTGAGCAGTTAGAGATGCAGGATGTAAACTCAACAAAGCTCCGGAGGTACCTAAATCCACCCATGTTTCTCTTTGGTCTTTGATTGGCAATCCAATTATTTCGTTGTAGAATTTTATGGATTTGTCTAAATCTTTGACGGCTAAGATTACATTACCGACTTTCTTGATATTCACATACAATATAGCTTAAAGTTGCTTAAATCAATTACTCTAAATTTAAAATAATTTTTAATTATGTCTATTGAACTTCTACCATTGTTTCAGTTCGTTCAACACCGCTAATTTTTTGAATTTCAGTTGTTACTTCTTTTATCTGAACTAGTTGTTCTACATCAATAATTGCAACTGCGTCAAATTGGCCGCTTGTTGGAAATGAGTCAACTATGGATGTTAATTTTTTTAATTTAACAGATATGAGTTTTTTTGGAGATTTTACTAAAATTATTGCTCTTACCATCCTAAATCCACCTCCACTTCAATCAATGTTTCTGTAGTTACAATGTCTTTAATTTTTTTAAAACCAATTACCATTTGATTAATTTCATCCATGGAACCTTTTAAAATTACGCTGACATCTGCCCTACCTGTAACTATCATTGTTTGTTTAACGACTTTTCTTTTCTTCTCTAATATTTCAACTACTAAATCCACTTTTCCAGGTTTAACTGTAATCAAACATAATGCTTGCATAGATCCTTTAGGGTGTTAAACCTGATAAAGATTTCTAGGATATGTTTAAACAAAACTGATAGACTGGCGCATGCAGGCACTATTTGAGATAATTCGTAGTAATTTATACAAAATAATTTTAATTTTAAAAAAGAACTCTTAGTTTGCTTTACTTAATACTGTGATGCAGTCTCTTTTTTATCCAGGCTTGTCCTATCTATGATATACAGCAATTTTAACACCCGTACACTGCTGTTGTTAGATTTGAGAAGAGTGAGGATTCTTCTCATTTTATTTTACAATAACAAAAAGGTAAATCTAGACACATTTTCTTTGTAAGTAATGAACCGTGAACAGGTAGTAGTTGTTGCAAAGTTAGTTGCGTATTTGCTAATTATTACTGGAATCATAATGTTGTTTGCAGCAATTATGTATTTGATAACAGGTCCAGAAAATTTAGTTGTTATAGTTTGGGTCATAGTTGGAGCATTAATGCTGGGTATTGGGGCAACAGGATTAAGATATATCAAAAAATTAAAACTGGATATCAAATACGAAAATTAATCTGATTTTAAAAAATAACTTTTAGTTTGCTTTACGCAATTTTGGGGCGAAGTCTCTTTTTAACATGAGTCTGGATTAATAACAGAAAATTTACTACGTACATCACTACCAGAACTTGATGATGCCTCATTCAACTAAAACCCACATCTGTCAATGGAACATGAAAACCATAATCCCATCACAACCGTTAGGGAAAGGATAAATCCCACAATTAGAACATTTGATTTCTTAATTCCCATAATTAAGAAACAGAATGGATTGATCTTATTAAGATCCCCCTCAGTAGGTTTGGCATACACTTCTTGATCATCAAATTAATCACTCCACGTTTGATGAATACAACACTGGTGTTGCTACACTTGAGAGGGTTCCGTCGTTGGCATTCTCTCATTTTATTTTTCTAATTCCAATAATCACCACTTCTGGAATTCTCAGATAAATTCCAATTCTAGGACAAGGTCTCTGTTTTTGTAACACTAGGCTTTGTTAACAGGCTGATCTTATTAGGATCCCAGATGGTAGTTTGCTCATACACTTCTTGATCATCAATCACCACAGTTGATGAGCAAACAACGGTCAATTGCTACTAACACGAGTTATCTATTTCGTGTTAAACGGACTTTTGTTAGGACCGTAAAGTGTTGCTACATGGGCTTGATCAAGTACATGGATAGTGAGAGAGTTTCTAGAAGAATTCTCTCATTTTATTTTTTTTATGACAATGCATGACTCAAATGATTCATTTCAGTCAAATTTGGGCACATGATATCGTCTGTTTTGATTGTTTTCTTGAAATACAATTGTATGATGTGAACCAGCGTATGTTGAAACCTAATCTGCACGTTTCTAATCTACGGCTTCTTGTGATCTTGCTTCCTCAAGATAGGCTCTACGCTCTTCATTTACCTTGTCTTGGTCAATAACAATATCATCATCAACTATGACAATTCCGCCATCACTAGGCTCATCATTGATTTTTTTAACTTTTGATTTGCCTGCTTTGGTTGATTTTTTACTTTTAGTCGTAGCTTTTTTTGTAACTTTTTTTTCTGCCATGAATATCGAAAATCTTGGGATGGTGTGACTTTTAAACATTATGTCCTTTTACGGACTTTTTAGGCTTGTTCTGTGTCCACTTCTATTGATTCATTAGTAATCTCAGTAATTTCCTGAAGAACCATCATTTTATTTCCTCTACAGATCCAATTTGCCCTGAAATCATGTAATTTAGCTGATCTAATATTGCATATTGAACGCGTGCTCTTAATACCTCAAGAACATCAGTTTCAACTGTGGGATGAAATTCACTTACCCATCGTTCTAACTCTTCATTTTCAATCATATTTTTAGATTTTTTATCTTAAATTTATCTTCTATGCATTTTTTGTTTTTTTACTATTGGTGATTTTAAAAAAATTATTGAAAATAAAGTATGTTCAAGTCAACAATCAACTCTTGAATGAATTTATCTTTAATCAATAACTAGACATGTAGTTGGGAGGTGAACGCAAATAGCAAAATTAGCAGATTATCAGGTAATGAAAGATTCAGTATCCTTGGCAAAAATTGATGGCCAATCCTTTACCATTACTCACATTGAAGATTCTAATTATAGTCAGGGTGATGATGTGACGCGAGGGGTAAAACTAACAATGAAAGAATTTTTTTCCGTAGATGGCAATCAAATGAATAAATTTCATACTACTCGAGTTGCCATCGTAAAGAAATTTTCTAACCAAAAACTTAGGGATGACATAAATTCCAGTAAAGAAACACTGTGTGTAAAATGTATTTCTGAGAAATCAAGTTCTGGAAAAAGTTTCTTTAATTTGGTTGACGCATGAATCTTTTTTTAGAATAATTTCTCATTCCTTATTTTTATTACTATAACTTTGTAAATATTATTTTAATTCATAATTCCAAAGATGTCATAAAATATTTAATAATTCATAGCAAATTTCATTATTAGATTAATTTTTTTACTAGATGGGCATACTCCATTTGTTGAATTTTAATTGTGTATTTCCAACATGTAATTTTAAGTGCAATAATGTTGAAGAAATAGAATTTCTAAAACATTTGAAAGAGAAACATTCTGAGGAACTCTTGAAAATTTCAAAAAAAGAAAAAATGTCAATTAAAGCAGTAGAAATGATAACAACATCTAACTCAAGCGTGTTCATTAATACTTGAAAATCAGGCATAAAAATATGGATAATCCTCAACGTATTTCAATTGCAGAGTAGAATTACAAATGAAAGGGTATTCTGTACATGCCTTTAACAATCTAAATCTTAACACAGCACAATGCGTATTCTTAAGTCCTAGGATAATGGTGAAAAATTATTGCAATCTTTACTCGATCAAGTAAATATTTTAATCAAAATGAACGTGGGGGATGCCTATCGATTAGAGCATATCAAACTGATGTTGAAACAAAAAAGAACCGTATATGGTTCAGATAGGGTGTATCTTGACCATTTGATTGATGAATATATTGAACAAATTAAAACTCAAAAACAATTATCAAAAATTCGTGATGATGATCAACTTGAAGAAGATTCTGAAGAAATACCTTTTGAAGAAAATACTGAAGAAGTATCAGAAAACAATATTGTGGAATTAGATCACATCTATTGTTGGAAATGTGGAAAGTCTATCCCTGTAAATTCAAAATTCTGTCTTGATTGTGGCAGTGACATGAAAAAACCTGAAATAAAATCTGATAACATTGTTGAAGATACACCTGAAAAAACAATTGAAGAAGCATCTAAAAACAAATCTACTGTTAAAAAAAATATTCTCATAGTTGCGGGTGTTTTGGCAATTTTAGCTGTAATTGGAGGAGCTGTTGTTATGGGAGGTGCTCTTGATAAAACAATATCTTCAATTGGGGATGACAAACCATTGCCAAAAGAAATTACTAGTACTGTGGAATCTGAGTCTAATTCAAAATGTGGTGTCGGAACTATGTTTGATGACACAACAAACAGCTGTGTCTTAGCAGGCACTTGATATCAAAATAGATGCAATCGCCTTGAGTTTTTCTGATTGGATCATTGTTTTCCAATTAAATTCATTTTTGATATTTTGAGATTAAGTTGAATTTTTGAGAATATCTGAGCAAATTTGGGCATGAACTTAACTAAATCAAGAGTGCCAGGGGCATGATTTGAACAAGCGACAGCCCGGTCTTCAGCCGAGTGCTCTTCCAGGCTGAGCTACCCTGGCACTAAAAAAAATACTCAGGATGAGACATTAAAGTTTGTCTTTTTATGGTTTCCAGAGGATGTCCTCTATTCCTTTTCGCTTATTGATCAAGCGACCCAATACAAACATCAAATCAGATAGTCTGTTGAGGTATTTTATGCAATTAGAATTAATTTCATCCTTATCGCTTAGTTTCACTACTAGTGTCTCTGCCCGTCTTACAATTGTTCTAACTTGATGTGTCTGTGCAGCTGCTAAATTTCCGCCAGGTAGAATAAAATTTGTTAGCGGGGATAATTCTAATTCAAACAGATCAATTGATTTTTCTAATTTCTCAATCATCTCCAAGGATACCCTGTTTTTAAGATCATTTAGATTCTGGTTGGATAAATCAGAACCAAGTAAAAATAAATCATTTTGAATTTGACTCAAAAGTCGACTTACATCATCATCCAGTACATTTGTTAAAACAATGCCAATTGCGGCATTTGCCTCATCTACTGTCCCATATGCCATAATTCTTGGATGTGATTTTGCAATTCTAAAATTACCCTGTAAACCTGTATTTCCATCATCTCCTGTTTTTGTATAAATTTTCATATCTTGGTTAATTTGACTTAATTATTATGTGATTCGAAAAACCAAATATGAAAATTCATTAGGACAAAATATTATCCATAATGTAATCATGATTTTAGATTTTTTTAAAACTGCAGTAAATTTGAAAAATATTTCCAGACAGGGATGGGTGGACAAATTGTCTCTAAAACACCCCGAATCTGTGGCTGATCATAGTTATTCTATGGCAATAATGGGCATGATAATATCTGATTTAGAAAATTACAATTCTGAGAAAATATTAAAAATGATACTATTGCATGATTTGGCCGAATCAAAAATTGGAGATTATACTCCGAATCAAATAAGCAAAGAAAATAAAGTAAAAATTGAAAATAACGCATATGATGAAATGATCAGCACTTTACCTGAATCCATAAAATCACAATATGCTCAAATTTGGAAAGAATACCAAAAACAAGAATCTCCTGAATCAAAAATTGTACATCAAATTGATAAATTAGAAATGGCATTGCAAGCAAAAATGTATCAAAAAGACGGGTCGTCTAAAGAAGCAGTAGAGTCTTTTTTTAAATCAGCAGAAGAGGGGATTACTCATCCAAAACTAAGAGAGATTCTGAATCAAATCTTACAAGATTAAATTATCAATTAGAATCCGAGCTTAATTTGATTTGCAAGAACTATGGTGACAGTCCCGTACGCAACTAAGGCAAGTACGGAAATAAAACATCCCCAATTCACAGCTTTTTCATATTTGTATCCTCCTCTATAATCAAGCAAAATACCTCGAAGTCCATTAAACCCGTGAACTGATACTAAAATCAAAATCATTTCTAAAAGTAACGCATAAGTAAAATTTTGATAGTTAGAAATCACATACTCATACGACAATGATGCTGCAAAATTTCCCGTTGCAAATCTGACTGAAATGTGTAGCGCCACTAACCCTATGGCGCCCAAAGCTGTGCCGTAATGGATTTTTCGAATATGGCTTTCCCTTATTCTTAAAATTTGAAAAACACCCCTAGTGCAGCGTATAACGCCAATGCTGATACTCCCATTGTGACGTAAATACACAATCTGTTCTTCTTCCCCATTGATTGAATTTGATATGGGTAATCAGGTCTGGTTGGAGTTCCAATGCCTATTCCGCCCTGATTCAACATCAATCTAATGCCGTTAAGACAATGAAATGCGCCTAGAGCAATCATTACAGACAAGACAACAAAACCTAGCGGGGAATATGTCAAAAATAATAATTGTCCCCAAGACATTCTATCCAGAACAGACATTGCATGAATTACATGCACAACGAAAAATATTAGCAGATAAATTCCAGAAATTCTCATAAGCAACCATGAGACCCTACTTATCCCATACCCTGAAGGATTCAACCATGCGCGAATTCCTTTACTGTTTTCTTTATTCAGAATATGATTTACTGAATGCAGTATTTATGACCTGACGGGATAATGTCCATGCTGCCCAAAATTAAAAATGAAATTACATTCAAATCATTTATCTTTTGATGGGATATTTTTCTTGTTTTTATCGAATAATTTACAAATAAAATACGTCATCATTGGATTTGATCAAAGATTAGATAAAACACTCATCACAGAAATAAACCAACAAAAATAATATTACTGTGAATCTTTTCTCTCTTTTATTTTTCTTGTTTGGCTGATGAAACTTTTCATAAATGCACCTACTGAAAGCATAACTATTCCAAAAATCATAACGGCAAGTATTGCTGTTTCACTGTAATCTCTGATAAGGATAATTGAAAGTAATATCCCCGCTATTCCAATTATCATCAATGAATGGGATATTTTGGCAAACATAATTTACAAATAAAATCGGTCTTGATTAACTTTGGTTAAATGTCTGAAACATCTTGGATTATGGGCACAAATCAACCTAAACAATACTGCCCTGGCAGAAAATCATCTGCCCACATGCATTTTAACTAAAAAAGAGCGATATGGAGCACCATCTGAAACTGGTTTATTCTATACCATTAAATCGCATTCTAAACATTATTTTTTATGGTTAGAACTGGAAAAGTAATCCCTAAAGAAATTATTTTTCCCATAATCCGTATGCTGGATGATAAAGCAACATGGACCAATATCTACAACAATACTATTAATGAAAAAGGCAAAAGATACGCAAGCAATGACATTGGTTTTACTTTAGAGCATTACCTGGAAAAGGAACTGATTGAAGAACAAATGAGAAATAAACAAACCAGAGTTTTCTCTATTGGTAAATCCGCAAATAATGACTATGAGGATTTTTTAAAGAACGTCACAGAATCCAAAAGGGATATTCTAAAACAGCACGTAGACAAATTAGGCCGCAAGCAAATATTTACAAAAACTAAAGAATTTGTTCAAGAGAACCATGCTGATTTCACAAGATTCATCCTAGCACTTGAAGACAGTGCACTATTCTATACTAACTTGCTTCACACTAGAGATAATTCTGATTATGATGATGACTCTATGACATTATCAGCTAACAATGCTGTCAATGAAATGTTTAATGCAAAAATCACTTACATGATTAAACTGACTAACAAATCAATTCAGGAATGCTGTGTTAAGTTGTATGTTGGAAAAGAGCAAGATGAAATAATTTTGATAAAAGGACAAATCAACAACGTAGTTAGTTTTCTTAATCCCTGATATTTTCTAAAAACACTGTATTTCAGGCATGAATTAATGAAAAAACTTAACCAATTTTTAGAAGATGCCTCAAAACTAAAAGAAATATTTACAAAGATAATTCAGGAAAAATAGTTAGAATGTCTGAATCTGAAAAAATGTCTGAATCTGAAAAAGATCAATTAATTGATGCCCAAAAGGAGGTTATCGGTATCTTGTTTGAGGTAATAAAACGGCTTCAAACAAACAATGATCTTGACCAGGAATATTTTGAAATTATACAAAAGGATGATAAAAACAATAAAAGAATTCAAGACATCATAAATGAACGCGAAGAAAATTCTAAAATCGTTGGCAGGTTGTTGGAGCAATTAGAAACTTAAGTTCATAAAAATACGTACTAGAAATTTTACGACGCATGTTTCAACATGCTTACTTGATACAGTGAGTATTTAGAACTGAATTAATCCCCGCCAACTATGGTAATTACAATTAAAACAGCATGCAATGCAGCAACGCACCCTAACCGTCTAGATTTATTCATGCAAAAAATGACAATTTCCTGTATTCGTTCTCATTTTTAAAAAACAGATCATATCTTGTAACACTAGTGCAAAACAAGTTTTTTGGCATAGGGATAGTGAGGAGAAGATAGAAAAACACAGGTGAAATAAATCCTGTTCTTCTCACCACTCACTACGAATGTACAATTATGATTAGAGTGAATTTGCATAATAGGAATTAGGTACATTCGATAAATGAACTAGGTCAATTAGATAAATCTCAGATTTAAGATGTGGCGATATTTACATAAAAATGGAACTTAACAACCGCAGTCATCATCAGAGATAATTCTCAAATGAGCTGTCTGCTGATATTTGTCTTGTACATAATTTGCAAGATTGGTTATGCGTACTCTTGACTCTTTTATTTTCCAACTGCCCTCATTTTCAAACCAGAATTCAATTTCATCAAGATCATAGCGCTCATTTTTTTTAACTAATTCTCTAAAAATAATTTTAATTTCCTCGACTTCCGATTCTGTGAGTTTTGATTTATCTTCAACCATTGTCGTAATTTCGTTTAATTTTATTATTACATTATTTGTAAGAGGCAACAATACGTTTCAATTGTGATTCTATAATTGTCTTTTTGAAGCAAGATTGTTTTTATAATAAACAAATTCTTTGTCAAATATGCAGTATTTTCAGGCATTAAAACTGGGACAAAAAAGAGTTGCAGAGTCCAGAGAGTATCTGAACACATTAACTGATGGAAAAGCAATGCCTGCTTTGGCACTTGCCGCTACAAAGTCTAATGTATGGCAAGCAGTTGGAGAAGAAAATCTCTACGCATTTGTAGATGAATCCGCAGGTTTCATCTTAACTGACAATAGTGGATACATTCTTGCATTGGTGGATAAATCAGGTTCTTCAAAAACAATAGTTCAAGGAGTAACCCAACTACAAAAAGAAAAGTTAGAAAAGATATTTGAAAAAGACAACGTTCAAAAATTTGAAGGCAAGGTAATACTCCCAGTTTAAATTAAAAATTAACATTATCCCTTATAGCCGGTGTTTACATAATTTTAGACATATGCAAAAACCCGACATTGAAAAAAATATATTTTTATATTTGGCAAAAATGGAATCTGCGACAATTAACCAAATAGCATTAAAAATTAAATGTGAAAAAGAGGATTTAACAAATGTAATTCAAAACAACACTAAGAACACATCCAATCCCTTGGGATTTATTCTTGAAGATAACAAAACCTCCCCGCATCGCTATTCTATTGAACCGACAAACTATGACACAATACACACGCAAATCAATAATTATCTTAAAGGAATTAATGGAATCTTAAAATTGTATTTCAAGAGTATGTCTAAAAAAAATAGTATTTTTCAAAGCAATGATGTTCAAAATTCTTTATCAACCACGGCAAATCTGAATAAAAACGGCACAATTATGCTTGAAAAAATTAGTTTGATTTTGGATAGGATTCAACAGTTATCTTTTTTGATCAACTATTACAAATTAACAAACAAGGTACCTGCACATATGATGATGTATGTTGACGATGATCATTCAAAATGCCTACAAGCGTATTTGGAAATTATTAACAAATTAAAGAATGCGGCAGATAAGAGGGAATCTCAGCATAATGCAATTGAATTATGCCTATTCAAGCACCAATTTGTTGTAAATCACATGGATCTTTGAGTTTGCTGTCCGTATTGAACCGGATATTGAGAGAAAATCTTTAGGTGGTTTTTACGTTATTGGGTGTCCTCAGTCACCTTAATGATGAAAATTTTAAAGATTTAGATTGATTAATTACTAAATGCATCATACACTTCATGATGATATTGAAACCTGCATACATTATTGCAATAGTGGCAGTTGCCATGATTGGCGTAATGGTTCCAATAACATTTGCAGTAACTCAATTGACAATCAACAGTTTAGAAATTTATGAAGACGCAGATTATACCAGATACCGCGTAACTGGTGATGCACCTGCATCTACGGATATTACATTTAAAACTACAAAACCTGACGGTTCACCTGGAAATTTTCCTGGGGCCATAGATACAAGTAAGCCCGCATACATTGTGGACAATAAAATTGAGTCTACTGAAAATTTAGTTTACGGAACTTGGACTCTGGAAGTTTGTGCACCTGAATATGATGTGTGTGTAAAAGAATTATTTACCATTGATGAACCTGCTACCTTACCTGATGATGTAGCAACTCAAACTGAAGTAATTTCAAATGAAAAATCCACTGAAGAAGGCGGTGGCTGTCTCATTGCAACGGCCACCTATGGTTCTGAAATGTCAACTGAAGTTCAACAGTTACGGGAGTTAAGGGATAATCAATTGTTACAAACAGAATTAGGAACACAGTTCATGGGAATGTTTAACGATATTTACTATTCTTTCTCACCTGCAATCGCTGACATGGAAAGAGAGAATCCGATGTTCAAGGAAGTTGTAAAAGTTGGCCTGACTCCAATGATCAGTTCACTATCCCTAATGGAGAATGCAAACTCTGAATCAGAAGTTCTAGGACTTGGACTATCAGTGATTGCACTAAATCTTGGAATGTACCTAGGGGTTCCAGCTATAGTTGTAGTTGGAATTAGAAGAACAATTTTTTAAAATCAGAATAACTAGTGGAAAATCACTGTAAATTATGGAATAAACGTAAAGTGTGACTGAATTTATTTAAAAAAATTGATACAAAACCTTTAGTTATGATAATGTCAAAGTATGAAAATGAGTAAATTTTCACAGGAAATTGAAGTTAGTGGCCATCTGATAGATTCATCAATTTTAACTAAAATTTTTGATAAAATTATGGATTTAAAGGGCGAATTTAATGTCGAAGAAATAGACATCGGCAGCAAGAAGAAGGACCACTCCTATGCAAGATTGACAATTACTGGAAATGATCAATTACACTTGGATGAAATATTAAAAACAATTTACAGGGAGGGGGCCACATCTAAAATTCAAAAAGAAATTAAATTAAAAAAATCACCAAAAAATTTTGTAATGCCTGATAATTTTTACAGTACCACAAATAACCACACTCAAGTTTTTGTAAATGGGAAGTGGATTGTTGTTGGAAATATGATGATGGACAAATGTATTGTTGTAAAGGGAAACAAAGCACATTGCGTTCCAGTTAGAGATGTACAAAAAGATGATCAAATTATTGTGGGAGAAGACGGAGTCAAGATCACGCCACCAGAACGTCCACGTGAAGGGATTAATGTTTTTGAATTTATGGGCAGTTCAAGCTCTAGTGAAAGACCAACTCAGCACATTGCAAAACAAGTAGCTGATGACATATTCAACACCAAAAAGAAGGGCGGAAAAATTATCATTGTTGGCGGTCCGGCAATTGTACATACTGGTGCTGATGATTCAATATCTGAATTAATTAGGTCAGGGTATGTTGACGGAATATTAGCTGGAAATGCATTGGCTGTACACGATATAGAATATGCAACACTTGGAACATCTTTGGGTATGAATGTCAGAGATGGAACTTTAGCTTATCATGGACATAGAAACCATATGGATACAATTAATGCCGTATTCAAAGCAGGATCCATCGCCAACATGGTTAAAACTAAAAAATTAACAAAAGGCATAATGTACGAATGCGTAAAAAATAAAATTCCGTTTGTATTGGCAGGTTCCATTAGAGATGATGGCCCATTACCTGATGTAATTACTGACGTTGCAGAAGCCCAAAGGCAATACAAAAAAGTTCTCAAAGGCGCAGACATGGTAATTATGATTTCAACCATGCTTCATTCTATTGCAACTGGAAACATGCTACCAGCTGCTGTCAAGGTGATTGTTGTAGATATCAGTCAGCCAACAGTTACTAAATTGATGGACAGAGGCACATGGCAAGCACTAGGAATTGTTTCTGATGTGGGGGCCTTTTTACCGATGGTGGTTCAGCAAATTAGAAAAAGAACAAAATAATTTTAATCATTCCTGGTTTTTCTTTTAATGCAAATTAGAATTTTTTCCATTAAACTTAAGTTCGTAATTCTTTCAGAAAATTCATGGCAGATAAGAAGACAATGAACATTATGTGTAAGTGGTGTAATGTTTCTAAAGTGTGTCATATTGTTAGTCAAGAAGTTACAGATCATCACGGAAGTTACGGGATAGACAGCATCATGATGGCTAAAATTAAAATCCATAAACACTACAAGGGAAAAAACCAGTGCAAAGGATCAGATAGGGTAGTTACCGCACCTCTGGACAAGACACTAAAAGATAACAAAATACACTACCACTAGTATTCTTAAATTTATAAAAAAATTATTTTTTTTACTTTCGATCAAAAAACGCAATTCGGATAAAACCTTGCAAGAATTATA
>JACNFV010000006.1 GCA_014384445.1 Candidatus Nitrosopumilus sp.
TTCCATGTCTAATTAAAACATGTTTTAGTTCATCACAGTTCAGATTCTCAATGTTATCTGGTTGGTCATCACAGATACCAAACTTGTTTCTAGATACCAGTTCATCATTTTGATCATAGTATGACTGGACTACATATGCGGCTTTCTCTTCTGTAGTGTTTTGATATTGATTTTCTCTTTTGTGTTGTGACATGACTACACTATACACAACCGAGATATTTATTGATTTAACTACACTTAATCGTAGTATATTATTATTTAGTATTACTTAATTTCTATGCCTAAATTTGAAATACTATGAATTAAAATTAATACAACATGACCAGTGACAAGGAATTAATCGACGGAATAGATGGTGATGCCCTTCCCGATAGATTGTATGACATCAAAGGTGAACATCGATGCACCAAATGCAATCGCTCTCTTAAAGGAAAGATTGCATATTTGACAATAAAAACAAATGATCTAATTTGCAGAGACATGGGCCACGATAAAACACCAGTTGAATCAATACTGTGTACTATATTTGAAGGGATGAATAAAAACATGGAACAATACAACATACGAATTCCTGCAGCAACAGTTAAGAAAATTGAAAAAGCACTACGTGAAGCATTAGAATTCTAAATTAAAAATTCTGCAGCATTACTACCCTCTTCAGTAATTTGTATCCATCTATTCCTACCAATCTTCTCTACAACAATAAATCCCCATTCCTCTAATGGTTGAATAATATTTTTATCCAAACTTGCAAATCTAGCCATTGAATGGTTGTTCTCTTTTGCATTAATTGTGATTATGTTTTGCTCTTCAGCAAGTTTTGCCATCTCTTTTTTAGTTATCTTACCGGAATTGTCTTTGATAATTTTTAATGCATCAATTAGTTTTTGATCAGGTGTCTTTATAGAATATGGCGGAACATTAACTATTTCTTTAATTCCAGTGGAAAGTGGCTCTTTTGAATCAAATCCAGGATAGTTTGCAGCCTCTACATAAAACGGATGAACATTATCAGATTCATTGAACATCATGCATGCCATCATTGTTCCAATTGCCTGAATCTTACTACCTGATGCCAAATTTACATAGATTTCATTTCCCTTTTCTTTTTCTAGAATATTTTTCACTGCACGAATAATTTTAAACAAATCTACCCTATCATGAGATTCTTGTACCACTTCAATTCGTAATTTATCTAATTGTTTTGTAATTTTTGTAACAAATGGAACTGCCTTGTCATTGTTTTTGTTCTCATGTACCAGTAACCAAACCTTATCTGCCCGCTCTTGTTTTGCAGGGAGTACAATTCTATCAATCTCATAGCCTACAGGAGCAATATGTACACGTAATTTTGCAATTTTTGCCATAATAGTATCTACAGTATGCATACTATTGACATGCTATATAATAATTTTAGGCTCTAACATACTCTATGAAACCAATTACACTATTGCACAAAAGTCATCAAGTGGGTGAAAGGCCCACACTCCCAGCTTTTTTTCCAAGAATAATTCGAGAGTTTGAAGATGAAAGAGACGAGCCAATGATCTACGGAGGTAGAGCATGACTGTTCTCTTTAGATTGAAAAACACATCACACGATGATAGTATTGCAATTTCCTTTGCAAATCTAAAAGAAAAGTTGGAAGAGTATCAAAAGGAGAAAGAAAATTGAGATTTTCTGAACTTGATCCTGCAGAAATAGAATACATGTCCACATTAGAATGGGAACCTCTTATGATTTATCTTGAAAAAAAACACGGCATTGAGTTTAAAGACGAATTTGTAAACAAACTCAAAAATAAAATTCAAAACCAAATGGATGAAGCCGGAGAAAAATGGAGGAATTAAAATGAAGATTACCCTAATTTTACCAAAGTTTCTTGCAAGAGCATATCAAGAAGAAGATTTGAGGCGTGCAGAAATTCATTTGCAATATTATAGAGGAATGGCCAGAGTTTTAGAAGCACGAGTTACAGAAGGCAGAGAAGAACTAGACAGATTGGAGGGGAAAAAATGGAGGTAATTACAGAAATTACTCAATCACATTATGAAATAATTGTAGTTTTAGGAATTATTGTTACATGTATTGTTGTGATTTTTAATATTAAAAAAATGAGGAGTGGTGAATCACATGACTAGAAAGGAATTGATCATTAGTGTTCTTAAAAAAATCAACATGAAAAATACGAATCAAGTAGTTGAAACATTCAACAAAGCAGTTCAGGATTTTGGGGACTCTATGGATTCCATTACTAGAGAAATGTCATCAGATATTGAAAGATCAAACAAAGAATTAGAGGCTAGAGCAAAGAAAAACAAGGAAAATCTAGATAAAATTTGGGGAAAAAGAGATTGAATTGCCCTAATTGTAGTAAAACATGGATTGCAGAAATTCTTTGGGGGTATCCGGAAGACACGGAATCACTTGAAGAAGCACTAGAGAAAAAAGAAATTGTTCTTGGAGGATGTCTAGTTACAGAACATGATCCAAGATGGGAATGCAATTCATGTAATCATAGATGGGGACATGCAGAACATAATGACGAGGATAAAATAGATTCTTTTGATTTTGGGCAAGGATTCAATATTGAAGAGGTCTATGATCAATGA
>JACNFV010000005.1 GCA_014384445.1 Candidatus Nitrosopumilus sp.
AATCAAAACATTTCCGCGAGAATCCCATCTCATAACTCTTTTAATTGTATCAGTATCCCAACCAACATCCTTTAGCAAATCAGAAACAACTTTCTTATCTTTCATATCACTGATCTCTCCAGTTCTTAACATGTGTGCAATCTCAGGTTCTAATGGCTCTACTTTCATGAAAATTTTGTTGTGTCTGTTTGGAGATTTTGCCATTACGGCATCACAACCTCCTTTTACAGTCTCTCTGTAGTTAATCAGAGGTTCAGATGTAATAATATCACATTTTGCATCTTGTATTCTGTGAGTTGCAACATCCAAGTGCAATACACCCATACCAGCAACAATTGTCTCACCACTCTCTTCGTCAATTTTTACAACAAGATTTGGATCTTCAATAGTTAATTGTCTTAAAATATCTACAAGTTTAGGTAAATCCTTAGGATGTTTTGGCTCAATTGCAATTTGAACAACAGGTTCTGAGACATATTTTACACCTTCAAACATTGGAATATCTTTTATTGAAGAAAGCGTATTTCCAGCTCTACATTCGGTTAATCCCAACAAAGCAGGGATGTTTCCAGCACCAAGTTCTCCGACTTGTTCTCTTTGGTTACCCATAAAGAAATTAACCGATTGAACTCGGCCTTCCCTTTTTTCATCTATAATGTGAAGAGTTTGACCATCTTTGATAGTTCCAGAAAATAATCTTCCGATAGCAACAGGTCCTGCTGCAGGATCTAGTACCATATTTACGACCATCATAATTGTTGGACCATCATCGTCACCAGCAAGTAAAGCCTTACCAACATCAGATTCCAAATCACCTTTCCAAATTTGTGGAATTCGGTATTTGATGGCATCTTGTGGTGCAGGATGGTGTTTTACAACCATCCCAAGAACGGCATCAGCCAATGGTGCTTTTTCTATAAGTTCTGGAAGTTTTTCAACAGTATATGCATCAATTACATCTTTAAAATTAATTCCTCGCTCTTGCATTAAATCAGCATTAATTGCCCACTTGTCTTTTGCAGACCCAAACGTTACACTTGAATCCTGAATAGAAACTTTCCATTTTTCTTTGTACTCAGGTTCAGCGTATGTGTCAACTAATTGGTTGAAAGTAGAAACAACTTCAGCCAACTGTGCTTGCATTTTTTCAGGAGTTAATCGTAGTTCTTTGATTAATCTGTCCACTTTGTTGATAAACAAAACAGGTCTTACTCTTTCTTCAAGTGCCATTCTAGTTACAGTTTCAGTTTGAGTCATGATACCTTCAACTGCATCGCATACAACTACAGCGCCATCAATTGCCCTAAGACTTCGAATTACCCTTCCACTAAAATCGACGTGTCCAGGAGTATCAATCATATTAATTACATATTCTTCATCTTTTTGCGCAAAAAGCAGAGTTACGTTAGCTTGGTAAATTGTAATTCCTCTTTCTTGTTCTTCTTTATCAAAGTCCATTGCAAGTGCTTTTCCAGCAGCTGATGGTGCAATAATTCCAGAATTAGCCAAAAGACTATCACTCATGGTTGTCTTTCCGTGATCAACGTGTGCGATAACACCAAAATTTCTAATATTTTGTTTATTTTTAATAATTTTCATAACTTCGTTAGTTGACTTGAATTTTGCCATAATGCGAAAATCAGGTGAGCATTATATAATGTGTGTGATTTTTAGTCGTGAAATTACACAATTAATTTTTAAACATTCAACATCCATTATTTTAAAATAAAACGGATCATGCAACGTCAAAAAATGATCGAGTGCATGAAGTTTTGAATGCATCCATGATTTTGATTTTTATTACGATTGATTGGCAGACAAGTATGGAAATTTCCGTAGGTCATACTCCAGATTCTGATGACGCATTCATGTTTTATGGAATGTTTACAGGAAAAGTACCATCTCCAGAATTTACAGTAAATCACGTAATTGAAGATATAGAAAAATTAAACCTAAAAGCAACTGATCCAGAATTAGATGTTACAGCAGTTTCGGTTCATGCTTGTGCATACATTCCAGGCTACACAATTTTGAGGAGCGGCGGAAGTTTTGGAATTAATTATGGCCCAATAGTTACAGCAAAAAAACAAATGACAATTGAAGAGTTAAAAAAATGTAAAATAGCAATTCCAGGTAAAATGACATCAGCATTTTTGTTACTGCAATTAATGATTGGAAAGTTTGATTATGTTGAAATGAATTTTAGTGACATTCCAAAAGCAGTTGAATCAGGGGAAGTGGATGTCGGATTGGTAATACATGAAACTCAATTATCATACGAACAAGAAGGAAATGTCAAAATTTTAGATGTAGGTGAATGGTGGGATAAAACAACAAACGGATTACCAGTCCCGTTAGGAATCAACGTAATGAAGACAGAATTAGGAATGGAGACAATTGTAAAGTTTGATAAATATTTACAATCATCAATTGAATTCGGAATAAATAATTTTGATGACGCACTAGAATATGCAATGCAATATTCCAGAGGAAAAGAGAGAGATTTGATTGAAAAGTTTGTAAAAATGTATGTAAATCAAGTTACAGTCAACATGGGAGATCCAGGTGAACAGGCAAA
>JACNFV010000004.1 GCA_014384445.1 Candidatus Nitrosopumilus sp.
TTATCAACTACATTAAATGAAATGGCAAAACAAAGTGGGAAAAAATTTATTGTTGACAACATACCGTCAAACAAAGATTTAGAAGATTACGTAAAGAAGAAAAATCTTAATCTAAATTCAATAATATTTAACGGAGGCGAAGAATATGAATTCATATTTACAGTACCTGTCAAATATAGAAAAAATATAATTAAAAATGCAAAATTATTAAAAACTCCAATTATAGAAATTGGCTACGTTACATCAGGTAAAGGAGTTTTTTTAAAAAATGTTGACAAAAATATTATTGTAAAAGATCTAGGTTGGAAACATTTTAAATAATTATTCCCCGTAAGAAAAATTTCTGTCAACATTATTTATAATATTAAAAATAGATTCAGCAGGTAAAACAGAGACGCATTCTTTCATCCACAAATCATCAATATACAATAATCTTTTCATATCATTTTCAAGAAGTTCATCAGGATTAGAAGTAGGGTAAAGTGTATGGATTTTGTATCCCTCATTAGCAATTTCTTGACATTTTTTTTCTACTGGAGATAAAATTACATTACTGATCGGAGTTAAAGATTGAATTAATACAGAACCCAATAATGCAGTAGCAACAGCAACTACAATTACCAACAAAATAATTGAAGCCATCAAAGTTATTCACTAAATTGAAGTATATCAATAATGAAGAATTTTAACCCAAGTGACCAAATTAAAACAATTTTAAAAAATCAATGTTTTTTAAGCCCTTTAAGATCTGGTATGCATTGTCAGAAATTGAAGCCCAAGTAGAAGCACCAGTAGAGGAAACTGAGGCAGTAGTAGAGGATCAAGAAACTGAGGCAGTAGTAGAGACAAAAAATCAACCAGAAACTAAAAAAGAAGGCCCAGAGAAATGGGGCATTGCACATATTTTCAGTACTTTCAATAATACAATCATTCACATGACAGATCTTACAGGTGCTGAAACGGTTTCCATCAGTTCTGGTGGAAATCATGTTACTGCAGATAGATACGAATCATCACCATTTGCTGCAATGAAAGCTGCAAATGCAGTAGTAGAAGCTACAAGAACAAAAGGATTCACAGGATTTCACATTAGAGTTCGTGCAGTTGGAGGAGTTGGTTCAAGAGTTCCAGGCCCAGGTGCACAAGCAGCCATCAGAGCATTAGCAAGAGGTGGATTTAAAATTGGAAGAATCGATGATGTAACACCTATTCCTCATGACACCACTAGAAAGAAAGGTGGAAAACGAGGAAGAAGAGTCTAGTTAACTGGATTTATTTTCACATTACAACCTCGTGCAACAAAGTAATCACTCATAAATTTGGTAAATTTTCCTGCTTCATCATCTAATTGATATTTTACAAGAATATCAGAAAATTTTTCCGAAATACTAATTTGAAAATTAGATTTAAATTCTAATTTGAAAAAAGTCCAACCAAATTTTGAAGACGGTTGACTAAGAGTATAGCTTGCATAGCAATTCAAAAGACTCTCCATATGAGAAAGATGTTTTTTTATGCAAAGTAAATCGTCAAGATAATTTTTAGTTCCAATCTCTAAAGTAATATTCATTATGCATCATCGTCATCATCAGATGCATTACTAAGCTTATCAGTTAAAGAGACAAATTTTCCATCTTGTTGAATGTTAATTTTTGTATCCATCCGTACACTTAATCCAATTGAACGAAATAATCCCAATAGTTTACCGCCATCAAGAACTTCAGTAATTTCACCAGTGGTAATTAATTCATGTAATTTATCAATTACAGTTTTAGTTTCATTTGGAAATTGAGATTCAGCATTTGTTAAAACTTCCAGGCCCCTAAACCCCAGTTGTTTAATCAATACATCTCTAGGATTAACAATTTTTTCTTTAGTTGGTTCAACAGTGTCTCCAACATTATTTTCAACAGTTTCTCGTGAAGAAATATTTTTTTGCATTTCAGCTAAGCGTTTAGCCTGTAACCTTTGAAGTTCAGAATCATCTTCACTCAACCTTTAATCACTCCTATAGGTACTAATTTTGCAACTTTGCTAGCAATTCCCAAATTATGTGAAACATTAACTACAGCATCAACATCCTTGTAAGCCTCAGGTGTCTCTTCTACAACTCCATCTCGAGTCAAAGCTTTGATGAATATTCCTTTATCATTAAGAGATTTTTTCACATAATCCTCAGTATAATTTCGTCTAGCCTTTGATCTAGACATAGTTCTTCCAGCACCATGAGCAGTAGAACCAAAACTCAAATCCATAGAATTAGGTTTTCCAAGTAAAATCCAACTTGAGGTGCCCATGGAACCAGGAACTAAAACAGGTTGACCTAAATCTCTGTATTTAGATGGAATTTCGTCGCGATTTGACGGAAATGCTCTAGTTGCACCTTTCCTGTGAACAACTAATTTTCGTTCTTCGCCACCAACCTTGTGCTTCTCCACCTTTGCAATATTATGTGCAACATCATAAACTAATTTCATATCAAGATCAGATTCTGTTTGATTAAACACACGTTCAAAAGATTTTCTAGTCCAATGAGTAATCATTTGTCTATTACTCCATGCA
>JACNFV010000101.1 GCA_014384445.1 Candidatus Nitrosopumilus sp.
ATTGAACGTCTTAGAACTTGGGATAGTAGAAGTCAAGTTCATGAACCTGTTGATAGAAATCTTAGACAAGCTCTTAGCGATTTAAATAAATTAAAAGATAAAGTTTCAGTCCCTGCAAACGTTCTTGAAAAAGCAGCTTACATTTACAGAAAAGCACTAGAAAAAAAATTAGTTCGAGGACGTTCTATCTCTGCAATGATTGCTGCATCTCTTTATGCCGCATGTAGGGATACTGCAACACCAAGAACCCTAAAAGATATTGCTGATTCTGCAAATGTAAAAAGAAAAGATATTGCAAGATGCTATAGATTACTCCATCATGAATTAGAATTAAAAATGCCTGTAGTTGATTCCATCCAATGCATCGCAAGAATTTCTAGCAAGTTGGAAATGTCTGAAAAAACAAAACGTTATGCAGTTAAAGTACTAAAAGATGCACAAGAGCGTAAAGAATCTGCAGGTAAGGATCCAATGGGATTGGCAGCAACAGCATTGTATCTAGCATGTGTCAAAAATGGCGTATCTATAACTCAGAGAGATCTTGCAGAGGCTGCAGGAGTTACAGAGGTGACAATCAGAAATCGTTACAAGGGATTAAAAGCAGATCAAGCCTCAACCCCAAAGCCAAAACCAAAACCTGAAACTGAATAATTTTAAAATATTATTTTCTTGGATAGATAATCTACATAAAGCCTAAAAATATAGTCCAATTGTGGATACATTCCCTACTAATTACAAATTAAGTTTTGAGCCTGATTTAAAAAAATTCACTTTTGACGGGTTAGAATCTATTTCAGTTAATTGTACAAAATCTGTCAATGTCATAACTATGCATTGTGCTGAATTAAAAATAAAATCATGTGTTGTAAAATCTGGTAAAAAAATAATTAAATCTTATCCAAAATTAAATGAAAAAAAAGAAGAATTACAAATTAAACTTGCAGAAAAAATTATTGGATTCTGTGTTGTCGAATTAGAGTTTCAAGGAATTCTAAATGATCGTCTACTTGGATTTTATCGTAGCAAGTACGAACAAAATGGTAAAACCAAATATCTTGCCACCACACAATTTGAAGCAGCAGACGCTAGACGTGCATTCCCATGCTGGGACGAGCCTGAAGCCAAAGCAACTTTTGAAATTTCTATTGTTGCCGAGAATAAATTCACCGCAATCTCAAACATGCCTGTGCAGTCTAAGAAAAAGACCGGAAGTAAAACCACCTATAATTTTCAAAAAACGCCATTGGTTTCGACATATTTAATTTATCTTGGAGTTGGAGAATTTGAATACCTAACTGGAAAAGCTGGTAAAATTCAGATTAGAGTTGTTACTACAAAAGGAAATACCTCCAGAGGCAAATTCTCTTTAGATTTGGGAAAAAAACTTCTTACTTCATATGAAAAATATTTTGGAATCAAATTTCCATTGCCTAAACTTGATTTAATTGCCATTCCTGATTTTGCTGCAGGTGCTATGGAAAATTGGGGCGCTATTACTTTTAGAGAAACCATTTTACTTTATGATCCGAAAACATCCTCCACTAGAACTAAACAATTCATTGCTGAAGTGATTTCCCATGAAATTGCACACATGTGGTTTGGAAATCTTGTTACAATGAAATGGTGGAATGATTTATGGCTCAATGAAAGTTTTGCAACTTTTATGGCAACAAAGTTTGTCGACAAGTTTTATCCTGAGTGGGATTTATGGAATCAATTTGTTGAAGATGCCATGAATGTCGCAATGAGTCTTGATTCATTAAAAACAACACACCCTATAGACGTCAAAGTAAATTCTCCGGCTGAAATTCGTGAGATTTTTGATGCCATATCCTACGATAAAGGTGGATGCGTGCTACGCATGTTGGAAAACTACGTTGGAGAACCAAATTTTCAAAAAGGATTAAAAAAATACCTTTCTGATTTTAAATACAAAAATGCTAAGGGCCAAGATTTGTGGGATGCCATTGGCAAAGCATCAAACATGCCTGTAACTTCCATGATCAACACCTGGCTAAAACAACCTGGTTTTCCTGTAGTTGAAATTAATCAGGATGGTGATAATTTGAAACTTACACAAAAACGATACTTGTTAGAACATAATAAAAAATTCAGCAAAGGTTTGTGGTCTATTCCGTTATCTTTGGGATTGGAAAAGGAAACAACAAAAAAACTATTCTCTAAAAAATCAATGTCAGTAAAACTACCTAAAAACACGGTTGGATTTGTTGCAAATTATGGTAGAAAGGGATTCTATCGTGTAAAATACGATGAAGGCATATTACTTGATCTTAAAATGCTAGTTGATTCAAAACGTATTCCTCCGATTGACAGGTGGGCAATACAAAATGATTTGTTTTCTCTTTGTGTTTCTGGCGATGAAAAAGTCCGCAATTACCTTGACTTTTCTGATGCGTACTTTGATGAAGACAGTTACTTGGCATCAGTTAACGTTGCCCATAATTTGGCGTCATTATATTTTCGTGCATTTGATGAACCGTTTGCAGAAGAAATCAGAAGTTATGCTATTAATTATTTCAGAAAAATACTGTCAAAATTAG
>JACNFV010000024.1 GCA_014384445.1 Candidatus Nitrosopumilus sp.
GATTCTTTTACAATGAAATTTAGTGACGGAACATCTGAATCTGAACTAGCAACAATTTCAATCAAAGTACAACAAAACAATTATCCTGATTCAGCAAACACAAGTACTGATCAAAATTCAGATATAGAAATTACTGTATGTGGAACTGGAACATATCTTGTTGATGGAGCTTGTAAACCAAGACCAGATCTAGATACAACATCTTCAATGACATTAACTAGTTCAACACCAAAACTTGTCAACACAAACAACGAGTATGTGTCATCACCTAAAGTTGGAAATACATTATTCATTAACACAGAAATTGAAAATCTAGGCTCAAATACTGAAGATTTTGTTGCATCTTATCGATATTTAGCATCAAGTGTTGGTGAATGGTCTGAATGGACATGGGTATCATCAAGCATTAATTCTGGACAATATTCTGATGTTGCAATTCCATGGAATCCTACTGTAGCTGATAACTATGAATTTGATATACAAATTTGGGATAATGTTTCAGACAAAACCATAATCACAACTGAAAAACTAATTGTTACTGTAAAAACTACATCAACTGAATCATCATCTACTACATCCACTACAACTTCCCCATCAACTACATCAACTGAACCTAAAGCAAGACCGAACTTTATTGATGATACAAAAGATCCACAAAGTTATGTAGATAGATACAACAATGAAGATAGTTACAAAGAATGGTTTGATGAAAATTATCCTGATTATACAATTTACGAAGCTGTAGGCTTACCTGAACCCAATACTCTTGCACCAATTAGAGAAAAAGTTCCAACTTGGGTGAAAAACAATGCAAAATGGTGGTCTGAAGGAAATATTGAAGATGATACATTTGTTAGTGGAATACAATATTTGATGAAAGAAAAAATTGTAGATATTCCTGATTTACCTGAACAAGCATCAGAAAAAGCAAGACCGAACTTTATTGATGATACAAAAGATCCACAAAGTTATGTAGATAGATACAACAATGAAGATAGTTACAAAGAATGGTTTGATGAAAATTATCCTGATTATACAATAGAAGAAGCTGTGGGAGTGACACAGCCAATTCCGGGATGGATAAAAAATACTGCTAGTTGGTGGTCTGAAGGTATGATTACTGAAGATGAGTTTATCAAAGGAATAGAATTTCTAGTTGAAAAACGAATTTTGAATGTAAATTAGATTCCTGTTAATTTGATAACAAGAAACAAATTTTGTAATACTTTCATATACTTTAGTTAGGACGAATTATCATGGGTAGTCTGTTAAATGATGTCAATATTTTGATTACAAAAAGAGTTGGCGATTTATCTAGATTAGATCATATCAAAGAAACTATTGAAAATAATAAGCAATTGTATGACTCTGATCGGAAATATCTTGATGAATTAATAGATAGACATCTTTTTTCAAAAGAAACCCCTGATACGCCTAAAGCACAACCTACAACCCTCAAAGATGACTCCTCTCAAGAACACCCCAAAAAAGAAGAGCCAAAAGATACCTCTGTAGAAATTAACAAAGAAATAACATCTGAAGGCTCATTTTGTGGAAATTGTGGTAAATCATTGAAACAAGGTACTAATTTTTGTCCGTCTTGTGGAAATAAGAAAAAGAAAATTCCTAGTTCTAACAAACAAATGGATACTAACAAAATAGAACGTACAGAAAGTATGCTTGGTGCTATATTTTTAGGCATTGTTGGATTTGCAGTTCTTTTGATAGGTTTTGGAATTGTAGCAAGTTCCTTAGAAATGCCTGCAATGTTTGCAGGACAGTATATCATTTTAGGATTATTTGTAGTGATAATTGGTGGAGTGATAATGTACGGTGCAAAAAGAATGGTAAAAAAGAAAAAATCCCATTTTGTTTGTGGTTATTGTAAATATATTGCAGCAACTGAAAGAGAATTGTATAATCATTCATTAGTATGTGAGAAGAAATTAGCAGAAGAATCTTAATTGTGAATTAGATTTACAAATCTTTTTTCTCAGAAATTTTCAAAATTTTGTGTGTAGACTTGGTTATACTATTACAGGTTTGATTGCTCGTGGAAATTTGCAATACGCTTAAGTTCATAATTTTTACAGTAATAATTAATGGCAAATATTAGTAAAATTACTAGAATTTCGATTAGAGATGAATTTCCAAATGAGGCACATAATTTTACACCCTGGTTAAAAGAAAATCTTCATTACATTGGAGAAAAATTACATCTATCATTTACTGGTGAAGTAGAAACAGAAGTAGAAGTAGGAAAATATCGCTGTGATGTACTAGCTCACACAACAGATGGTCGAAGAGTAGTTATAGAAAATCAATTTGGACATGCAGATCATGATCACTTTGGTAAAATTCTTACTTATGCAGCAGGACTTGAAGCAGATGTTGTAATTTGGATTGCAGAAGATTTCTGGGATCCTCATATTACAGCAATAAATTGGCTTAACAGCAAAACATCTGAAGAGACTTTATCATTTTTTGCAATTAAAGTTGGATTAATCAAGATTGAGGATTCTAAACCCGCTTTAGAAGTAACTATTGTAA
>JACNFV010000003.1 GCA_014384445.1 Candidatus Nitrosopumilus sp.
AAATTAGGCAGGCCATTATTTTTTTTCGTAAATTTGGGTTTATGAATTATTCAGGCTATACCTTATTCAGAGTTTATTGCAAATGGTCTTATTCAACCAACAGTGACAGATAATTGCGGATATTGGGATTCAACATATGTTGTAACAACAACCCAAGGAACTGGTTGTAGTTTTTATGAATTTGTGGCAACAGCAACAACAACTGCTTGGGATCCTACTGGAAATCAATCTGTTAGTTCTAAAGATGTAAGTGTTTATCTAGATCAAACTCAATGGCCATATGTTCCTCCAACATGGGATATAAATTTTTGGGAAAATTGGCAAGATCCTGCAAATACTGGAGGGATGGCAGTTGCATCAAATCCAGCACCAGGTGTTACAGTTGATGTTACCTTTGTTGATTCTACAAATCAAAATCCAGATACTACTCAATGTGATCACAATGAATTTGGCGTTTGGAGAAAGTTTTGGGGAGTTACTCAACCATGTCAAGATTCATCATTTGTTGTGCAATATATTGGAGTTCATGACACAATTCCTTCAATTTGGACAGGCTTTCCAGTTAATCCTCTTTATGTTCCTTATCCACAAAGCATACATCCAGATAATACAGGCTATCCTTCAGGAGAAGATACAATAACAGGAATGCCTGCAACAAGCACATGGGTAGATTCAATAACAAATCAAACATCAACTCAAGTGGATATTGATAGGTATTGGACATTATGGGATCAGTGCATGACTCCAACAGATGATTCTATTCAAGTTATTTATCAAGAAGTTATGCCAGGAACCCCAGAACAACCTAAAAAACAACCAATTGTAGTTTACCCAAATCCAACACAAAATTTAGTACATGTTAAATTTAATGATATAAAAGCAAGACCTGAAAAAATACAAATTTCAAATTTATTAGGAAAAACACTAGAAGAAATTATGGTAGATCCAGTAGAAGAAGTAGAATATAATGCTTCACATTTACCTGATGGAATGTATATAATGAGTATTGGAAATAAGAAAAGGAAATTTATTAAAAATTAACCAATCATAACAGCAATAGGTTTTAGTTTTGCAACTTTTTTTCCAAGACCAGCATCCACAGTAACATTAATTACTTCTTCAACATCTTTGTATGAAAATTCAGATTCTTCAATTGTTGCTTTATTACTTCCCTCGAGCAAAATATCTTTTTTATCGAGGAGCTTTTTAAGTTCTTTCATATTTAATTGTCTATGTGACCATTTTCTTGAATGAGCTCTTCCTGCTCCATGTGCAGAACTTGCAAAAGATTTTTCTTCAGCCTCTTTAGTTCCAACAAGAATAAAAGAAGGAGTAGACATGCTACCTGGAATTAAAACAGGTTTTTTATCAATACATCTTGTTGCACCTTTTCTTACAACCATTAATTTTTTTTGTTTTCCATTTACCTTGTATTTTTCAATCTTAGAAATATTATGAGTAATATCATAAACTAAATTTGATTTTAAATCTGGATAATATCTTTTTAATAATTGTCTTATTTTGTGCATAATTATTTGTCTATTACAAAAAGCAAAATTAATTGCACAATTCATAGCTGAAAAATATTTTTTCCCTAATTCAGAATTTATTGGAGCATATCCTAGTTCTCTATCAGGAAATGTTTCTGCACCATATTTTTCTTCAATTAATCTAATATAATCAGATGCAATTTGATGACCTAATCCTCGAGAACCACAATGAATCATAATGCAAATATTTCCTTTGATTAATCCAAATTCTTTTGCAACCTTCTCATCAAATATTTCTTCTACCACCACCACATCTATAAAATGATTTCCTGCACCAAGTGTTCCTAATTGAGATAATCCTCGAGAAATTGCTCTTTCAGAAACATCTTTTACATAAGCACCTTTAATTCTTCCATTTTCTTCTGTTCTTTGTAAATCTTGTTTTAAAGCCATTTTATTTTCAAGTGCCCATTCAGAACCTTTAATTAAAACTTGTTTAATTGTTTCCTTGTCTAGTCTTTCTCCTCCTCGCCCAACACCAGAAGGAATTGTTCTTTTTATGTCATGTAAAATCTCTTTCCGCTTTTTCATAAATTCTTTTTCACTAATATTTGTAGCTAACACTCTCATACCACAATTAATATCAAACCCTGTTGCACCAGGACTAATAATTCCTTTATCAAAATCAAAAGCAGCAACTCCTCCAATACACATGCCATATCCAGAATGCATATCCGGCAAACCAATAGAGTACTTTACAATTCCTGGCAATTTGGCAACATTTCTTATTTGATTTAATGCTCCTTCATCTACAACCATTTTTTCAGAAATAAACAATCTTCCTGGAACAAGCATATCCCCTTCTTTTGGCAACTCGTAGACATTCTCTTCAATTTTCTTTAATTTTTTCATATGTTCCATGTTATTTAGATATTATTTTTGTTTTTAATTCTATAAAATAATTTATCATTACCTTATTTGTTAATCCATGTGCTATCATAAAAGTATACCTTTGCCGTTTTAAAATTAAATCCTTTTGAAATGAAACGT
>JACNFV010000002.1 GCA_014384445.1 Candidatus Nitrosopumilus sp.
TTCTAATTACAACAATTACACTTGCAGGAATACCCACATACATCAGTCCATTTAGCATGATCAAACTAATTCCAATTCCCAACACTTCAGATTCAGATTCTGCATATTCCATTAGAGACAAACTAGTGATCATCGGAGTAATTGCAACCTTTACCATCTCTTTGAATACAGGATTTTCTCGTTCATAATCGGCAATTATTGGTGAGAATGAATAGTAAACGTCATTGAAAGAATTCATGAAATTTGTGCCTGATTCTGTTGATAGTAGTGAATTATCTCTGATTTCTCGTAATTGCTGTACTTGTGGTGCTAGTTCTGAGCCATATGTTGCAGTGGCAATTAGACAACCTCCACCTTTCGAACTTGTGTTAGAGGGGGATTTGTTACTTGAGTCTACAACGCATTGACCATTCTTTTCAATAGTACCAGCACCACAGCGAATATCAGAGTCAATATTTGATTCAATTTTATCTACTGTGTCTTTAATAACAGAAATAGGATTGAAAAAAACATCTGTGTCTTCAATTGCTTTGTCTATAGCGAATCCCATTTTATCAGCAGCATCTGCACCATAAGCTGCCACATTGAACTTGTACATTTGATCATAATAATGAGTTTTTAACATTTTTCCACATTCTAAGTCTTCAACATAGTGTTCAGGCTTCATTAGTAGAATACCTCTTAGTATATCCAAATCATATGTCCCTACAGGTGTAATTAATTGAGAAACTGCAGAACGTAAACTGTTATGAATAGAATATTTTTTCATAATTGAATCCACCATTTCTTTTTCTATTTTATCCAATAATTCCTGACCAATTTCTTCTGCATTCCAAGGTTCATCTGAAATTCTTTGTTGATATTCTTGTGTAATGGATTTAATTTCATTAATGGTGCTTTCTTCTGGACTCAAACCAAATGTTCCATAGTTTTCTCCTTCTCTATTGATCAAATAAACTAGATCACAGCGACTATCAACTGAATCAGGAAAATCCAACCTTTGTTCTTGCATTATCTGTTCTTGAGCATTTGTTTCTGCAATTGCAATAGTTTTGATTTCTTCACATTCATTAATCATGTCAGCATGCATTGTTTTACTTTGTTCCCAATAATGATTTATTTTATTTTTTGAGTGGAGATCTTTTGCAAGATTAGTGTCTAATTCTTGAATGTTTTTCCAACAAGAAACATACTCTTCACTAATGTCAGAAGTGATTTCATCAATACCCAAACTACTAGTTGTGAGTAATTTTTCAATATCAAAAACAACAACTCCATCATTTGTACTTGAATATAATTTTCCTAATTCTTCATCTATGGCTCGTAAATACCCTAATTCTGTGCCTGGAATGCTAATTTTTTTGACTATTTCATTTACCCCTTTATCGATATTCATTATGGCAATTCCCTGGCCATCTCTAGTTCCTATTGAAAAAAACACTACATCATTTTTTGGAGATTTAATTGAAATTGAACTAGATAATACTGTTGAATCTTTTATTTCTTGAATTTTCCCTCCAGATGAAGCATCTACAACTAAAATTTCTTGTATGTGACCATTTACATTAGTCAATCGAATATGCATTTGATTGTTTTTTTCATTTATTATCATACCTGCAATATATTGATCTGATGATGCAGGAATTTTCTTTTCCGATAGTTTTTCATTATTGTCTATAATAAAATATTTTTGTGCAACCCAATTATCAGCATATGTTAAATTATTAGTTAGATCAATTAACAATTGATCTGCAGGTTCATTTAATTCAATTTCATTAATCATGTTTTTTGTTGTTCCATCAAATACCAGAATTTTATATTTTAAACTATGAACTGTTCCTCCAGATTTTCCCATTTCTTCCAATAAAAGATAAATTTTATTTGTATTTTCATTTACAACAATATCTCGTTGCCTATAATTTGATTCAAAATCTACTGTAATTTCATCAAGAATTTCCAAAGAATTGGAATTAATTATTAAAATATTCTTTTTATCAAATTCAAACAGATAGATAATATTTAATTTTGAATTTAAATCAAATCCAATAACATGTTCAAATTCTATATTTTTGAAATTTGAATATTTATCCAAATTCACATCCGCAGATGTCAAGGCTATTGCCCCTACTCCTTTTCCATACCCTGGATGGGGGGATTTAACAGTCTGTAAAAACAAACGATTGTTTTTTTCATCAATTATCATTTCTCCTACTATCCAACCTGGCGTCATAATTTTTTTAATTTCTAATTTTGAATCTACAGCAAATTCAATTACATTTGGTTGAGGATCAATATTTTTTGGATTGTCATCTAATTGTGCAAAAATGGTTGTAGGAATCAACAAAACAACGGCCATTACAATCATGCTAAAAATCAAAATTTTCATGATGACGAATTCACATGTTCATATTATTTAGAATGTAGGGTAAATTCCTCCTTGAAATTGCCTTTTTTTGTTCCTAAGTATGCCTAATTTATCAAACCAATCTGAAAAAATATTCATTCCTAAAACTGAATGACCACTAACAATGCC
>JACNFV010000044.1:0-4104 GCA_014384445.1 Candidatus Nitrosopumilus sp.
GAAACTTACGTAGATCTCACTATTCTAATGAATTAAACGCCTCAATGGACGGAACTCAGGTCACCGTAATGGGCTGGGTTTTGACAGTTAGAGGTCACGGGAACATCAGCTTTGCAACTGTTCGAGATAAGAACGGCGACCTTTCAATTGTCGCAAAGAAAGGGGATTGTCCTGACGAGATACGTGAAAAAATATCTTCTCTAAAAGCACACTCATCAATAGGGGTAATTGGAACAATAAAGGCATCAGAGAAGGCGCCAAGCGGATTTGAAATCATTCCAAACGAGTTGCGCGTGTTTTCCGAGGTTACGACAATTCCTCCATTTGAGCCAACTGCCAAAACTGTAAAAAACATCGACACCCGTTTGGAGGTAAGACCAATTGACCTTAGACGTGATGTACTGCAACATGTTTTCAAAACCAGAAGTTTGGTTCTAAAAACAATCAGGGATTACTTTATTGATCAAAATTTTGTAGAAATCAACACTCCGAAAATGATTGCGACAGCTACTGAAGGCGGAGCTGCGTTGTTCCCGATATTTTACTACAACAAGGAGGCATTTCTAGCTCAGAGCCCCCAGCTGTACAAAGAGCAGCTGACGATGAGTTTTGAAAAAGTTTTCGAAATCGCACCTATTTTCAGAGCAGAGCCGTCAAGGACAAACAGACATTTGGCTGAGGCAATTTCCATAGACTTGGAAGAGGCATTTGTTGATTACAATGACGTGATGAGCAGAATCGAGGACATTATCAAAGTTTCAATCAATGCAGTTAACGATTACATTCAAAAAAACCCCGGTTCTGAATTTGCTCCAATTACAGTTCCGGAAAGCATTCCAAGATACACATACGATGATCTTGTGGACAGGATGAAAAAGGCAGGCGCAAAAACAGAATGGGGTGATGACCTGTATCCTTCAAATCTTAAAAAAATAGGCCTTGATGGTTTTTACTTTATTACGGACTGGCCTTTGGGTCCAAAACCATTCTACGTGAAAGACAGCAAATCCAATCCTAAAATTTCAGAATCATTTGATTTGATGTTTGGAGATTTGGAATTGTCCTCAGGCAGTACAAGAATTGAAAAACGTGACGAGCTTGCTCAGAGAATGAGCAACAAAGGCATGAAGACAGACTCCTTTGAGTACCACCTTAACGCATTTGATTACGGCGTACCGCCACACGCAGGTTGCGGGATTGGCCTTGAGAGATTGATCATGGCCCTGACTGGAACTGAGAACATTCGCGACACCACATTTTATCCAAGAGATGTGGACAGACTTACCCCGTAAAAGTTTCTAGACTTTAGATACCTGTTAAACAAAGCCACAGAGGCTAAAAACAGGATATGAAAATAATAATAATCTATTAGAAATAATTAGAAACTAGAATGGGTGATTGTTTTAAATGCAAAAAAGAATTGGAAAGAATCGACAAATTCTCATCAGAAAATTTAGAATCAATGTTTGGAATTAGAATACCGTCATCTATGAGCGAGGATGACAGATTATGCGGTGACTGTGTGAGGGATTTACTGGAGAACGCAACATGAAGACTACTTTTTTTAGAATCAGAAATAATATTTGAAAATTAAATAGAAAAATCAACTTTTTATATCTAATTTTAAATTGTATTGTGGATTGAAAATTATAATAAAAAATGGCGAATCAGTTGAAATCTATCATGGCGCCGGCGACGTGGTTGTTCTTCCAAAAAGCAAACTAGTTAGAAGGTTTGATGAATACGGGTCTTTAATTGAGGAGTACAAGCTTGTGGATAAGCAAATCATGCTAGATGATGACCTTGAAAATGATCAAACAGAGATTGTTGTAACTTTAGTTGTTGAAAACTAGTAATTAAAAAAAACTACCTGGAAAACTTAACGACAGTAAGAACCTAGATACTTTTCTTATCGATGATGTACTTGGAAAACGATTCCATTTTCTCGTGTTCCTCGCACACTAGCCACTTTTCTTCGTCCCCGAACATTACATCATAGGTTATGATGAATTTTTCTTGTTTCTGACAACATTTGTTAATTGTGATATTTCCGACGGGTCTTGAAATTTCATAATAAGATTTGAACCACTCCGGGTTTGAATAAACCTGATTGACAATCTCTTCAACCTTGATTGAATTACTTGATTCCTCAATAATTTTTGCGATGTTTCTCATCGTTTCAGACCTTCTACTCTCAGGATCATGCGTAGCGGAGTTTCTGATGATTTTGGACATTCGAATCAATGTCTTTTTTGCTGAAGTAGCCCTGTCAATTAGAGTCATGTCCGGTTCAGTTTTTTGCACTACTCAGTATGGTGTTTCAATAAAATAAACATGATCTTTTGTCCAACTCCTCGGATAATTTCCCAAAACTGAGCATCAAAAATGGTTAATATAACAACGGTACCTGACATATTTGAACATGTCAACTAAAAGAACATCAAACCAGCCTGTGCAAAAAGACGAAAGTAACGAATCCGTAAAATCAAAAATAATCCTATTCATGTTGAAAGACAAAACCAAGGAAGTGGGTCTGGCAGAAATTCATAGAAGTATAGAAACGAACTATTCCAAAGAGGGAATCAACGGAATTCTAAAACAGTTGGAAAAAGATGGCAACATCAAGAACGTAACTGTTAAGCCAAAAGATCCCAGATACCTTGTTGCAGATGTAGAAAAATTCACTGCGCAATTTGAAGCATATGCCTACAAAGATTTCACTTCCTTTATGATTCAGCAACTGTACGTTGAGAAGTCAGAACTGTCTAAGATAAAAAAATATTTTACTAAACCTGAAAATGACATATCCGAAATGATATTCAAGTTTGGTTTAATCTCCTTACAAACAATCCTTGCAAGCTACAGGAGAAGAAATGATCCAAAAAACCAAGAAGCATGGTTGAGAAATGCCATGGCCTTTGAGAACAATCTTAATTCTGCTAAATTCTCAAATCAAGTCAAAACAAAACTATTGCAAAATATACAGGAAGACAAAAGAGAGACAAACCCTCTTGATGTCATGCCAAGAATGAGCAGGCCTACAAAGACAGACTATCAAAGACATGCTGGAGAAATGGAGCTTGCATTAACAAAGATGTTTCCCAAATTGATGAAGGAGTTTCGGGGGATTGAGGACAATTTGTGGAAAAAAGAAACGTATGAAACAATGAAGGAAGTTTGCAAGAAAAACCCCGAATATCTTTTGGAATAAAATCGACCCGGGAATTAAAATCAGAATGATTCTTGAACGGCTGGCCTGTTTTCACGCCTATATTTTCAAATACTAGGGCGTTATTGTCATTTCATGTTAGACGCAGTCAAAAAAAAGGAAATGATTGAGGGCATTGTAAAGGACATCATGCAACGAATGAAAGACCAGGGGATGTCGGAGGAAGACATTCTCATAGCAATGGAGAAAATTTCAAAACAAGCAGAAGATGACGAATAGTGACATACAAAAAAAGACTGCATTCCATGACGCCATGCACTTCAAAGAAAAAATCATTTTTAAAAAACAAAAAGAATTCAAGTAAATAATTTGTCGAAACCAGACATCCAAATGCTTAATTAAATTGAATTTATGAATTTGTGTTATGGGACTGTTTGACAAGTTTACCAAAACATTTGACAAGTTCGGATATGATTTAGACGGGTATGACAAGGACGGTTACGACAAAAAGGGATACAACAAAAAAGGGTATGACGAAAACGGGTTTGATTACAAGGGGTATGACAAAAAGAAACTCAACAAGGACGGTTATGACAAGGACGGTTACGACAAAAAGGGATACAACAAAAACAGGTACAACGTAGAGGGGTACAACGAAGATGGATATGACAACAAGGGATATGACAATGACGGATACAACAAAAACGGCTATGACAAGAAAGGGTACAGCAAGGAAGGACATGATAACCGCGGTTTCTCTTTTGATGGAATTCACATCGATACAAGAACAATTTTTGACAACGAGGGATACAACAAAAAAGGGTACAGCAAGGAAGGCTACAACAAAAACGGGTTTGACAAAAAAGGCTACAGCAAGGAAGGCTACAACAAAAACGGGTTTGACAAGGAAGGGTATGACAATGATGGATATGACA
>JACNFV010000044.1:4289-12191 GCA_014384445.1 Candidatus Nitrosopumilus sp.
CAATGAAGAGGGGTACAACAAATTTGGCAAAAATAAAACCGAAGTAAAAGATGGTTGATAAAAAAACTAGATTACTATAACAAAGACAAGAACACCAATTGCGGAGGAAATCCATATGAACGATGGATTACTTTGCAAAATATGGGCGAATTGGAATTCTACATGGATGTCTCCCCAGAATGGTGGATTGAATCAAGAAAAAACGAATCATCCGTTAAAAAATACATCTGTGAAAAATTCGAATATGACTTTTATCCAAGAAACATTTCTGATGATGCCAAATCCGCGCTGCTTGATAAGCTAAAAGATGGACGGTTTGTTTACGAGTTCTTACCTGAAGATGAAAGCATACGAGAAAACTATTCCATTTGGAACGGAAAAATATCCAATCAGCCTACTAAAAAATTAACAAATTCTAGACTTTTGATCAATTTCTAGCATCCTCTAAGAAAAACTCGTGATAGTTTTATTTTGAATTAATTGTATTTGGAACTGCCTATTCCTTTTGGTGTTTTTGGTGGTTTTGCATGTGCTTTATTCATGTGCCTCATTGTTCTTTCAGGATCAGAAAATTTCATGTGGCATATCTCGCATTCTGTACCGACAATATCTTTAGGTTTTTTTTTGAATAAATTCAATTAGTCTGGATAAAATTAGAGTGTTAATAAATTAATAATTTTGTCTAATCGGTCTTGAAACTTTCAATACATTTTTTCTGATTCTCATTATGCTTTCTCATGATTTCCCCCTCTAGGAAATCCTTTAGATGTAATTCTGTTTGGTAGTAGCTCCTGCGGGAATTGAGTGGGTGGGTGATTCAGTTAATGCAAACGCACGAGCGGCGGGTATGGGTTGACTTGCCTCGTAAAAGTAATTTGATAAATACCCGATACAATTCAGAATATTGTTGATATTAGAAGAACTGAGAAAAAAAGCCCTGTACCAAAACTCTATTGAGATCTGGATTGGAATAAGCGAAGAGAAAAAAATAGACTGGGTTAACACAGATAACTATCAAAAGTTTATTGCGTTTCTCTTGAAAAACGAACTAAGCATGAAACAGATGACTATTTGTTTTGACGAATCAGACAACGCATCTTATGGCGGTCACAGCAAAAAAGTATTTGCCAACAATCTGGCTGCTATCAACGATGTGAATTCACACTGCTATTCAATAAAATTAAAGGACAGCGCAATTGAATTAATTCGAACATTCGTGCTCTGATTTTATTATCGTTTTAAGTTTGGGTTAACAGTTGCATCCAACCTATTTCTAAAATTCTGCCACTGCAAGTCATTATTTTCTCCGGTGAGGATGGCAACTGTGAGAGAATATGCGCGATATGCGTGCACGATAAGGCCGCGTAGTGTCCAGATGCTGCAAGCAAAATTGCAGATTCTCAAAATCAGGTGTGAAACTAATACTAATCTATTGGAAAATTATCCAATCCACATTGGCCACTGAAAACTATGATTCAATCTTGAAAGAAACATCCAACTGGATATCTACCAATGATCTACACAAAAAGATTGGAACGGATAAAGCACAAATGATTGAAAGCTGCAAAACATTACTTGCGATGGGCTATCTTAAAACTAATCCAAAGCAAAGCAAATTATTCTATAGGAAAGATGACAAAGCGCAAAGTGAATTTGATTTTACGATGCTGATGGACGCCTTTGAAATGAATCAGAAAACTGAATTGCACAATCTAAGTCAATTGTCAAGTGTAATGAGAAATGACGGCAAGGGTTTAAGGCAAAAATGCCTTGATGTGTTGGAGCATGTCAATGAAGAAGTAAAACGGGCAAACATGGTCAAAGCCAAATTGGACTATCAAAAGAAATCATCATTAGTTTCTGCTGGCATTGCAGATGAGAGAATCAAAAAACTAGACGCGTACATTGAAAAAATCATGAATGCTGTAGCAAGTAAGAATAAAGATGATGTGACCGTCAAAGCAATTCAAACATACTTCAAGCAGCACGAAATGAAACTTGAAGAGTTTAAAATTTAATTAGATTGTTTTGCCTAATCTGACTTGCCTAGTTTTTTCAATGAATTATCTTTGAGAAGCAGCAGATTCGAATCTGCTTCGCCGCCCGTATCCTTGTCGATACTGATTGCTTTGTCAAAGCATTCAATGGCTTCCTTGTGTTTTTCTTCTCTTTGTAATGCAATCCCTTTGTCAACCCATTCGAGCAATAATTCGGAATTATCTTCTTTATTTTGCTCTGTCATGATTTACAGATAATATTGTTCTTCATTAACTTTGGTTAAGCGTCAGAACAAACATCAAGATCTGTGCCGGTATGGACGTTTCACCCTCAAATGTACCTCTGGCACCTGCATCATCGCGACTTTTTTTCTTTTTTATGTTGTAACGCAGCAGTAGATGTGTTGGAATCAACTGACTATCTGATTTTATTGGTTTTGTTAAAATCCCCAATCTTAGTTTTTGTATGCTACAAATTTACCGCGATAAAAAAGGGACTGTATCGCAAAGTTCAAAATTTTAGAATCAGGCCTCTTTCTTAAAATCAGTCATCAGAACCAACTAATTTCATAAATATGCGACCTATTTGAGGATAATATTGAAACCTGTATGGATTATTGTGATGGCAACTGTCGCCATGATTGGGGCTATGGTTCCAAGTATTTCTGCACAGCAATTTGATGATTTTGATTACACTATTCGCGGCGGAGAAGTTTTAAACTTTGAAATAGATTCTGAGAATGCGTCTTTGCTTATTTCAATCGATGCTCGGGCAAGAGGCGAATTAATCATAACGTTGCCAAGATCAATAATCGATGCAAAGGTTGATTCAGAAGACATTGACTTTGGCGTGTTTATTCGGGGAATGCAACTTGTTTCCTATGATGAGACCATCACACCTTATGACAGAACGGTCACCATTCCTTTCAAAAGATCAAATGACGAAATGTCCATTGTGGGAACGCATGTTTTTTCACAACCTGCCGTCGTGCAAAATAGCGGACCGCAAACAATAGAGCAAATTGTACAATCCGAATTGGATGTGGAAATGCCCGACGGAAAAGCAAAGTTATTGATATTTTCTAACACTAACTGGTCTGGCGCATACCAGACTTCAAATGTCGATTTTACTGAAATAGTTGGCCAAAATGACGATGAGGTTATTTTTGAATGCAATTCTACCCTGGGAAGTCAGGGCATGTTTGGCACAAAAATTCAAAAATTAACGCAAGAGGGCTACTTGGAAATGTATCTAATTCAAAATCAACAAATAGTATCCCAAGGATCCACTGAAACAAACTTTGGCGAAGTGTTCCTCAAGGGCAATTGCATATCCAGTTCTGACCCTGCGGCTTCTACCAACCCTGGAAATCCTAGAGGCGGAGGTTGCCTCATTGCGACAGCAACATACGGCAGTGAGATGGCAACTGAGGTTCAACAACTCAGAGAACTACGTGACAACCAATTGCTAAACACTGCATCCGGTAAACAATTCATGGGAATGTTCAACGACATTTACTATACGTTCTCGCCAACCATTGCAGACATGGAAAGGGAACATCCGATGTTCAAGGAAGCAGTCAAGATTGCAATCGCCCCGATGATTTCCACGTTGTCACTAATGGAGAATGCGGACTCTGAATCTGAGGTATTGGGAATGGGACTGTCAGTTATCGCACTAAACCTTGGAATGTATCTTGCAGTTCCGGCTGCAGTGATAGTTGGAATTAAAAGAAGATTCTAAAATAACGACACTAGTTTTGGTTATATTCAATGAACGAAAAAATAATTTATGAACGACAGTAATTTTCCCAACGGCGTTTGCAAGCAATGCCATGAGTCGGTGGTTGTCATGATGCGAAAAAACGATTTGAAAGATGGGGATATTCGCTATGAGTGCAAACGGTGCGGTTTCGTTAGTAGAAAAAAAGACTAGTGATGATATTTCCACATTTCGCCAATAAAATCACATTCTCGACATACGTAGATTAGATTCCAATAAAGGGGGGCTTGCTGTCTTTCCCATTGCATTAGTCCAGAACATTTCGTACATGGTTTAGTTGGCGGGTGTATTTTTTTGTGCTCCTCGTATTCATCGTGAATCTCAAAGGCTTTGTTGCAAGCTTCACATCTTTCTTTCTTCTTTCCAAGCAATCCCATGACAGTCCCACAGATGTCACACTAAAAAAGACATTCAATGCCCCTCCCCATGCAAAAAATCTATTTTTGATTTGTAAAACCATTCTTAACGGATGTCAGATACACAAGAATCAAAAGAGAACAACTTTGCATTCTAGAACACCTGGACAAGATCCAAAAGTAAGGACATTTTCTTTCTATTGTATTGCAAAACACCACTGGACTTGGTCTAACGACTAACAGTTGAGGTCATTTTCATCGTTTGGATCTTCTTCTGTGTGGTTACACCATCTGCTTTTTCCACTTTCGCCCTCTTGCAACCAATTTTTTTCCATAATTACAGTATGTCATAACTATTAAAAAAAGACACTATGTCCAGAACTCACAAATGACAAAATAACGCATCTTTTTTTAAAAATTAGTACAATTTGACACAGTTCCAATGTCGGGGGGAGAGATACGTCCAATTTGCAACAAAATGTACTGCTCAACGCGACATTGTCGGCGCATAATTTCAATCGACACGGTGTAATCAAGTAATTTTATTATCAGGATAGCTGACTTTGATTTGTAATGAGTGCGTATGTTGATCTTTTGCAGGAATATCGAGAAAAGTTTGATAAAGAAATTTTCCCATTGCTTGTATCCCATGAACTAATTCATAAAAAAACCGGACTGGTCTACCACTCTTTTCAAAAAAGAATCGACAGAATAGAACTGCAAAAAAAATCAATTGAAGGCAAAATATCCCTTTTGAAACAACACATGTCAGACGGAGGCAGAGTTGAAGATTTTGATAAATCCATGATGTTTGATTTGATCAGCATGTTTGCTCAGGGGACGTTGTCATATTTTGAGATATACAAATCATGTTTGAAATTTTCTTTAAATTTTGAAAAACTTGGAATGGCAAAGGATGAACCGGGGTACAATGAAATGGTTGACCATCTGGGAGATTACAAAAATGACGGGATACCTGTGTTTCACAAAGCAGGCCTTAGAACATTTTTCAACGTGGATTTGAGAAATGTTTTGAAAAACGATTCCTGGTGGATAAATAATAACTTTGAATTCACATACGAGGAGCCAGATGGGACTGAACTGTCATTGAGCATAGGTGAACTTTATGGCGAATTGGCAAGCATCAACTCCATTGTATCGGGGTTTACGGAAAATCATCAGAAAAATTCAGATAACGAATCTCCGGAATAATGTTTTAATTTTAATACCTCAAAACAATTTTTTAATTCATACTCATGATGGGGGCTGTATCAAAAATTGTCAAAATTAGCGGCCCAGGACTGCTATTTGCCAGTACTGCGATAGGCGTGTCACACCTAATTCAGTCAACTAGGGCAGGTGCCGATTTTGGATTGATGATAATTGGATTTGTGGTGCTAGTTAGCGTACTAAAATATCCGTTTTTCGAATACGGCTCCAGATATGCAAATTCAACTCAAACCAGCATAATTGACGGTTACAAGAAATTGGGAACTCCAATCCTGTCTCTGTATTTGATAATTACGGTATGCTCGATGTTTTTTGTAACCGGTGCTGTAGGGTTTGTAGCTGCCGGGTTTTTTGAGAATTTATTTAATTTGGAATTTTTAGGGGAATGGTCCATCATACTGTTATTCATTTCATGCGTGCTAATTTTGTCAATAGGCAAATTCAATCTGCTGGACAACTTGATCAAAATTATCGTTACTGTCCTAGTTGTATCCACTGTGCTGGCATTTTCACTTACTGTGATTAACGGGCCAATAGAACCAGTAAAAGATTTCATTCCAAAAGAACTGTGGACAACAACGGGAATTTTCTTTTTGCTTGCGTTGATGGGCTGGATGCCTACTGCAATTGATTTGTCAAGTTGGAACAGCCTGTGGACATTAGAGAAAATAAAACAATCAAAGTACAAACCAAAATTGAAAGAAACCCTATTGGAATTCAGAATTTCTTATCTGCTAACAGGAATTTTGGCAATAATGTTTGTCACCCTGGGTACTTTCATCTTCTATGGTTCGGGCGAAGAACTTCCCAACAACAATTCCCAGTTTGCCCATGCAATCATCACAATGTATTCCAGCGTAATGGGGAATTGGAGCTACATTGTAATCGCCGCATCGGCATTTACTGTGATGTTCGGAACAATTCTTGCCGTATTTGACGGATATTCTAGGGCCCTTAACAGAACAGTAGAGTTACTGTTTAGAAAAAATAACACAGATCAGATTAAAAGTTCACGAAAATTATACACTGTTTTTCTCATAATTTTGGCCTCAGGTTCACTGGTAACTGTGCTTCAATTTGGGGATAATCTGAAGGAGTTGATTGATTTTGCAACAATTCTTTCATTTGTAATAGCCCCTGTTATTGCAATTTTCAACTATAGGCTGGTAACTGGAAAATATTTGGAAAAATCCCATCAACCTGCAACATGGTTGAAAATTCTGAGCATATCTGGAATTTTATTCTTGTCTGGATTTGCTGTGTATTTTATTTTATTAAAATTTATTTTTACCACCCCGTTCTGACACCAATCTTGGCCTGATTAGAAAGTCATTCTAAATGGCATTCTGGCAAATATTACCTCGACGGCTCTTTCATTGCCCTCACTTGTTGAGTGCACCAATTTTGCAAATCGGTTCAACTCTTTGATTGTGTTTGCAATGAGTTTAGAATAATCGTCTTTCAGCATATCATAGTCCATAGTTTCCCTGGTCCACATTAAATTTTGAGTGATTACTATGACGGGATCAAATAACATAATCCATCTTTCCAATTTCTTAGTGGGTTTGGGATACTTTCCCTTGCCAAAAGTTTTCTGTTTGTAGAATATTTTACTCTCATCTATTTTTTCCCATTCGTCATTTATTTTTTTAAATTTTGTATCAAGCAATGATTTGACAAATTTGACTCCCTCAATAAGGTACATGTCAGTTTTGAGATCCCCTCCGATGTGCGTTTGGTAGTACAGCGGTTGACGATGTTCATTTTGGAATCTGATAAAAAATCCCAGTTCAACGTAATAGTCTAAATCCTCTTTTACCTTATTTTTTCTTCTAGCTCCCTTGATTCCAAGTTCTACAAATTTATTGTAGATTGTTTGAAACTTGACTCCGTCATTGCCCCTATCTTTAATTTGAACTTCGGGAATTTGATCACGATAATATTGCAATGGAATTATTGATTTCACAGTGTACGATTGTAACCAACTGTTTTAAACTTTAGATGAGGGGAGTGTATCAAAATTGATACCGTTTTGACATAGTTTGCATGTCAAATTATGATTGTTTAGATAAATGAGGCATGGGGCGATTGTTCGTGCTTAAATGTAAATTTTGTAAGGTAAGTTATCCGTATGAAGTAGTATGTTATCAGGGATTAGAAGATGTAATTCTAACAATCAGTAAGAATTGATGTCTCTTTCACTGATATCTGAATCTGATGGTGCTTATTCATAAAAATCACATACATTAACTTGTCAACTTTGGCAAGTTGCAGGTTATTTTTACGGCCAGCTGAGAAAGATTAAACGGCATAATATTCAACATCACTTAACGTGAATCGCCTAGTTTACTGTAAAGAATGTAAAAGAAACGTCAAAGTCGCAGTTCTTGAAATACTTGACAAAGAAACTTGTATTGAAAACGTAGGTGACGAAACTAAAGTTAGACGTTGGAAACAGTATGCAAAAGTAATGGTGTTGACACAGGATGGGCAGGGTCAGATAATCGAGCTTGAGGTCGCTACGGATGGTCTTGAT
>JACNFV010000001.1 GCA_014384445.1 Candidatus Nitrosopumilus sp.
TACTTCTAAACCAAAATGGAACTTTTACTTATCAGCCTAACCAAAATTTTGCTTCGACTGATTCATTCGCTTATGCTCTAAACAATGGAACTCATAACAGCAATGAGGCTACAGTCACCATTACTGTCAATCCCATTAACGATGCACCTGTTGCACAAGATGATCTAGCTGAAACTCAACAAAACGTCCCAATTCGTATTCATGTTCTTGAAAATGACTCTGATGTAGAAGACGATTCATTGAACATTCTTCTGGAAGTTGATCCTTTAGTGACAAAGGGCAATGTTACACTAGATGGCTCTGATGTGTTATTCACTCCGCAAACAGACTTTGTAGGGGAAACAAGTTTTTCCTACAGGGCATCAGATGGTGACAAAACAAGCAATCTAGCTAATGTTGCTGTTACAGTTACTTCAGTCAATGACATTCCTGATGCTGTAGATGATAATGCAACAACTCCAGAAAACACCCCAGCCATAATTCCAGCACTGGACAATGACATTGATAACGATTCACTTACTATTGATTCCATAACGCAGGGAATTAACGGAACTGTAACTACAAACGGCACTAGCATAACCTATACTCCAGACACAAACTTTAACGGAACTGACTCTTTTACTTATACTGTTACTGATGGTGTGGTATCCAGCAGTTCTGCAACAGTCACAGTACTTGTCACTTCTGTAGAAGATGAGACTGATGATGAGACAGATGACAATGATACAACTGATGAGAAAGAACTCAAAAAACAGATAAAGGCACTAAAAGATGAATACAAAGCAAAAGAGAAAGAACTCAAAAAACAGCTAAAGGATTTCAAGAATGATGAGAAATCACATGATGACGGTGATGACAAAGAAGATGATCACAAAGACAAAAAAGGAAAAGGCCATGATAAACATGAAGACAAAGAAAAAGGAAAAGGTCATGAAAAATATGACGATGAAGATGACTAGTCTGACTCACGCTAAGATTTTGATTTAATTAGAATATTTTTACTACTTAGATTTCTTTAATTTCCGTAATTGTACCAAGTACAGAATCCATCTTGATGATTGCCTTTTTCTCATCCCATCCTAGTGCAACATACCAATCACCTGCATCATCATGATACTTTGTTTCCAGAGTCTTGATATCGTCTGGTTTGACATCATATTTTTTGGCAATACCTGAAATTGCTAGTGCTATTGCATCTTTTTCCTTCTCTAGGCGTCTTTTCATTAATCCTATTCCTGGACTCATGTTTTTCTCACATTGTTTTATCTAATATAGTTAATTCATAAAATTACCCACAACATTGAATTTTTCTAATTGATAATATTACATTATTTCAAATAGCCCTATGATAGAATAGAAACAAAATGAAACTAATTGCTAGACTTTCAAATTCTACAATTGCAAAATCAAGTACTCTGGTTTCTCTAGTTTCAATTTTGGCAGTAATTGGTCCAATTGTAATTGTTTCAGCGGGATTTTGGGATGCCATCTCTCATCTTCAAAAAAGTCCAGAATTTTTCTGGAGTCCGTCTCACATTGTAGTGTACTTTGGAGTTTCTTTGACTAGCTGTGCTGCAATAATGGGGGCAATATTGATAATCAGAAAATCAGTTCACGGTTCTCTGAAAACTGGAATCAAACTAGTCATTATAGGCTCTGTTTTACAAATTGTTTCAGGCTTTGGCGATTCTCTATCTCATGATGTATTTGGAATTGATGGATTGATCTCATGGTCCCATCAGCCATTGGAATTAGGATTGGTACTGGCATCATTAGGCGCAGTTTTGATATTAAAAAACAGAGAACACACCAAACTCAAATTGTTTCTGCCTTTCTCAATCGTGGCATTTTTGTTTTTTAGCACTTGGTTGATTTTTAATCTAGTATTGTTCTTTGGACATACCATCCAATGTATACAAATCTATGAGATATTCTCTTCTGGTTGCTCTATTTTGTAATTTTTTATCTTCATATATGACATAATCATCATTAGTAAAGCACCTGCAAGAACCATTATTCCTGACGGAAGCATCTTCTGAGAGTTTGTGTTCCCAAATTCTATTTGTATGTCAATTGGATTTTTTGCAATATTTGTAATCTTTACTGTATGCTTACCATTTTCATTAAAATAAAAATATCCTACTGACATTTTTGTCTGAACCATTTGCTCTTCAATCACATTCTCATTAGTATCTAATATCTGAACAAAAATTTCCTCACCTCCAAATTCAGGCATGTACAATTTGTAATATCCAATATCAGAACCAAAAAATTCTGATTTTACTTCAAAAGAGTTTGACTGTTCTAGCAGAATTGAATCATATTTTTTCTCAGTTTCATCAAAAATTAATCCTGTCCATATTATTCCTACAATGACTAGTATCAATCCAGTTTTGAATGGTGATATCTTCATTTCATCATGCAGAGAAATAATTTACTTTATAAGATAATCTAAAGGGCTCGGAGGGCTTCGATCCCTCGACCTAGCGGTTCGAAGCCGC
>JACNFV010000085.1 GCA_014384445.1 Candidatus Nitrosopumilus sp.
TCTCTTTTAAGAAATTCTTTAGAATTTGGATGTCTAAGATCAACTGCAGAACCTAGATCAAAAACAACTAGACCATCATCAGTTTTAAAAATATTATATTCTGAAAAATCACCATGAACTAGTTTTGCTTTATGGTATAGATCTTTAATTAGAGATATGGCTTGATCGTAATCATTTTGATCAACATCTGAAGTAAGTAAAGAGCGACAAGGAGCACCATTCACACCTACAAAATCCATCGCAAGTACATTATTTGTAACATAAAGAGGTCTAGGTACAGGTATACCTGCATTATAACACTGAGTCAAATTACGATGTTCTTTTTTTGCCCATAAATATACCAAATTTTTGGTACCTTTTTTGACATGTCGGAATCGAGGATCACCTGTGAGATATGGCTCACGTTTTTTAAAATTGGAAGTAGAAACCAAATAAATTTTTAAAGCAACATTAGAATTATCTTCAGATACGCCCCAAAAAACAACAGATTCTTTTCCAGCACTTACAGAACCATTGACATATGCAATGACATGATCCGTAATCATTTTGTAAAGAGTCATCACAGTAGGCTTGTCTAAAACTTCATTCATGACTTTCCCTTTTTTGAATCCATCAGGCAAAGTTTTTCGTTTAGATTTTGCATTTAATTTATTGTCTAATTTCCATTCTAATTTTCGACTAATAGTGTCAGCCATCAGTTATTATTTTTTATACTAGATAAAAGAGATTGCTTTTCAATTAAAACATAAAAAATATTAAAATTAAAAATTATTTTATGTATTAAAAATAATTAAGAATGGAATATCAGAAATTATTTTAACTCCAGACTCAGAGCCAATTCCAAGATCAATAGCTAAAGAAATTGTTTCCTTACCTACAAGATTCATAATAGATGCAGATTGTAACAAAGATTCAGCTTTATCTTTATCAACTAATTCTTTGCCGTAATAGTTTTCACTAATGTGAATTTTTAATTTACCATCAATAACATCAGTTCCAATTAATTCAGCATCACACATGTTTACCATTGTGTTTTTTTCATAATTACTAGTTCGTACTGAAAATTGCATTACGCATATTTACCTTTCAAGGTAGATTTTGCACCACATGCTTCACAAACTAAAAATGAGATACGATTTTCTTTTAGAACTTTTGTATCAGGGCTTTTACAGGTAGTGCATTCAAGATAGTCTTTTACGTAAATTTGAAACAATCTAGTAAAGTCATCAGGAGCCCTACGACCAACAAACATGGCTTTATCACCAAGGCGCTCTGCAGGTACAGCAAATTCTTTGGAAAGGTATTGGAGAACTTTATCAGGATCTCGTCTAAGAATTTTTGGAAATTCTGAAAAATTACGTAAAAATGTTTTTTGGCCTTCCCACATTACATCTACAATTGGAAGTTCAAATCTATTTCCAGATTCTTCATCCGAATTACCTAGTTTATCCTCAATACGCTTAAGCAGACGCTCATAATCTGTTGTAGTCATAAAAAAACGTGGAGAGTATTCCCTATATTGTTTTTGAAAAAGAAGAATAAATTGGGACTAGTTTGTAGCTTATTCTTTTGGCATTGCGCCAATACGGAATACATTAGTTGTACAGATTGGACATGTACCTTTTACGGCTGGACGTCCATTCTTTAGTTTGACCTCTTTAGGATCTTTGATATCCGTTTTTGCTCTACATTTTACACAGTATGCTTGAACCATTATGAAATTTATCGAATTGAGTGGTATTTAGTAAGAAGTTGTGAAAAATAGTTCACTATAGACTGGATGTATTTAGTTTTTTTTAGGCATCAAAAAAAGAAAAAAACTTAAAAATTACGTAAAATAAAGATATTTTTTGAAAAAATCTTTGAAATTACATAAAAATATTGTTTTTTTTTAATATTCATGAAATAAAATATAATTTTTAAAAAAATTACCAATTATAAACTAGTCAATCATAAAGATAGAAAATGGCATCAAAAAAAGGAATTGTGATTACGGGTATAATTTTAGCATCAATTACGGCTGCCAGTTTTTTGTTATGGATAGTTCCGCAAGAAAATAATTCAACATTCATAGTTACAGATTATGAAGGGTATCTAGATGGAGTAAAAAATATCCACGAAGTATTACAAGAATCAATAGATATAGAATATAGGAATCTTCAAGATGGGAAAATATCACCAAGTGAATACATAACCATAACGGAAGTAACATCATCACAAGTAACTACACAGATAAGTGAATTTGTAACATCAAAACCCTCAGAAAAATGGCAAGAAAGTTACATTAGCTACATGAATGGAATGAAGAAATTTAATGAGTATATTATAGAAACCAAAGTTTTAGCAAATCAAATTGAAAATGAAAGTACAGATGCTGAAATTCTAGAAACAGTTAACAAAATAGAATCCATTAAACTAGAATCAATAGAACATATCAAGAAATCAAATGAATTAAGACCCTAGCCTCAAGACATAATTATACTAATGATAATAGTTGGAAATCATTAAAAACTGAGTATGTATTATCAAGTACAATGTCACAAAGATCTACCAGAGTAGAAAAAGACGTCAGTAAATCAGCAGTCAATAAATTAGTAGTAATTTGTGTGGATAGAGACGACGATGTAGGGGAGAAGACAGGTATTACTACGCCGGTGATAGGAAGAGATGCATGTATAGAAGCAGCGCAAAGATTAGCATTAGAAGATCCAGAAGATGCAGATTCCAATTCAATATTTGCAGCAATTAAAACATACGAAGATTTAATCAGTAAAGGGTACCAAGTTGAAGTATCCATCATAACAGGAGTTAAGGACAGGGGAGTTCAAGCAGATGAAAAAATACTACTTGAAGCAAAAATAGTATTAGAAAAATTTCAAGCAAATGGAGCAGTCATTGTTTCAGATGGAGAAGATGATGAAAGTGTGATTCCAGTTATTCAAAATGTTCTACCAGTAGTATCAGTACAGCGAGTGGTAATGAAAGTAAGTAGAAGTGTAGAGTATTCTTATGCAGTTTTTGGAAAATATCTAAAAATGATTGCTTATGATTCAAAATATTCAAAATTCTTTCTAGGAGTTCCAGGAATTCTTTTATTAATTGGAGGGATAGCAACTGTTTTTGGATATACCGCAGAAATATTTGCTGTACTTGTAAGTATTCTAGGCGGAGCATTTTTGATCAGAGCATTTGACATAGACAGAGCATGGTCAAGTTGGTCTAAACCTACACCGATAGGTTTTATCAAAATGTTTACAACAGTTACAGGAATATTATTAATTCTATCATCAGTACCAGCTGGAATTAGTACGATAGATTCAAAAATAATTGAAGCAAATGGAGGAGTCATTGAAAGTATGTCAAATCAAATAGCAATAGGACAATTTGTTGGAGGATCATTACCAATCTTATGGATTGGTTTGGGTGCAATATTTGCAGGAATATTACTGAGTAACTGGATAGGAGGTATTCCTAGGCAAATTAGCGATATTCTAAGAATAATTGTTTTAATTTCATTATATCCAATTATTGCACAATTTACAAACATAATGATATTTGATGAAAGTTCATTCACATTGATACCACCATTATTAGGAGGATTAGCAGTGACATTGGTCTCAGCTACAATTCTCTTTAAAAAATATAGAAAACAAAAAGATCAAGAAATGATTTCAGATTAACATTATTTAATTTTAAAAAAAATAAAGAACAGAGATATCATCATATATTCATCAAGGTTCAAAGAAAAATAGAAATGGGCAAAACGAAAGACATAATTTTACAATTATCAGGATTATACAAAATATACGGTAAAAAACTAGAAACTGAAATTAAAACAGGGGACATTCCAAACCATATTGCATTAATTTTAGATGGAAATAGACGATGGGCAAAACGAAATTTACAAATTAATAAAAAAGGTCATTGGCAAGGAGCAGATGCAGTTGAAAATTTACTTGACTGGTGTGAAGAATTTAATATTAAAATTGTAACATTATATGCACTTTCAGCAGAAAATTTAGATAGAAAAGATAATGAATTGGAAGACTTGTATGAACTAATTAGAATGAGATTAGAAAAATTATACAATGATCCTAGAATACACAGATGTGAAATGAGAGTTAAAGGAATTGGAAGAATAGAATTGCTGCCAGAATCAATTAGAGAAGTATTAGCACGATTAGATAATGTAACAAAAAATTATAAGAATCATTTTCTAAATATTGCACTGGCATATGGAGGTCAGTATGAATTAGTAGACGCAGTTAAAAAAATAGGAGAAAAAATCAAAAAAGGGGAATTACAGATAGAGGAAATTACAAAAGAGGAAATCGAATCAAATCTATACACATCACACCTGCCACAATCATCACCAGATATGATTTTACGTACATCAGGAGAGAAAAGACTAAGCGGATTTCTAATATGGCAAAGTGCTTACAGTGAACTAGTTTTTATGGATATTTTTTGGCCAGAATTTAGGAAGATTGATTTAATGAGAGCAATTAGAACATTTCAGGAAAGGAAAAGAAGGTTGGGAAAATGATTGAAGAAACATCTGCAGGAATTGTACTATTTAGAAAAGAGGAGACAAAAAAATTATTCTTATTATTACATTATCCATCAGGTCATTGGGATTTTGTAAAAGGTAAAATGGAAAAAGGTGAAACAACCCATGAAACAGCAATCAGAGAAACAAAAGAGGAAACAGGTATTACAGATATTACATTTGTAGAAAATTTTGAAGAGTGGATTGAATATAATTTTAAATATAAAGGAGAGTTAGTTCAAAAAAAAGTAGTATTCTTTTTAGCTGAAACAAAAACAGAAGAAATTGAAATATCACATGAACATAGCGGGTACACATGGATGGATTACAATACAGCAATGGAAAAAACTACATTTGATAATGCAAAAACAGTATTAACAAAAGCACAAAAATTAATTTCCAATACTTTGTAAATGTAATTCTTTTGCTACGGCAACAGAATTTTTAGCATTCAAAATAGTTCTACCCACAATTAAATAATTAGTTCCAGATGAAATTACTTCTGATGCATTTCCACCTTGAGTACCAACACCAGGTGAAAATATACTTAGATTTTTTTCTGCTTGCTTAGAACAATATTGGATAATTTTTGGAAATGTTGCACCCACAACAATACCATCAACTTTTGCTGTTAATGCCCAATTTAGAAATAATTGGTATAGTTGCTGCGTTTTACCCATTTTAACTTCCATATCATAAGATAATTTAGCCTCAGGTGCACTCATGTGACACAAAGTAATCACACCTTTCTGTTCTTTATGAGATGATTTTACTAAATTCTTTAAACTATCCAAACCCATTATAGGATTGGCTATTACTGCGTCAAATCCCAAATCCCATAAATGTTCAGTTGTTACGCGATTGGTATTTCCAATATCATTAAGTTTGATATCAGCAATAGTCTGTAATCCATAATCATGGGCAGTTTTATTGATTTTAATAATTTCTTTAGCGCTAAGTGGGAGAAGTAAATGAAAATTGAGTTTAACTCCACAGAGATACGGATTTAATTTTTTAATATTTTGAATAGTTTTATTTTGTAAATTTTTTACAGATGAATCATAATCATTTGCAAGTATCACTTTCCCATTGCTTTTAGAGATCTGTGAAAGTCTAGTTTTGAAGGTGGTCATAGTTAACTAGTGGATGAGTGTCCTTCAATTTTATTATTTTGATATAGGAATAACCGTGTTCGGAGGGATTTTGAACAAAAGTAGGACTTATTCCATTTGTTGTTGAAAATTTTATAAATGGATTTCCAGGATCACTGTCCAAAACCACATGGCAAAAGTAGGATGTACCCTCATCATTGAAATTCATAAAAACACCAAGAAGCCATTTATCATTATGTGGGAATAAAAACAGAGGAAAAGGAAATTCATCGAAACCCCATGTGAGTTTTGCAAGACTGGATAGATCTTCTAATTCAATGGGCTGATATCTATCAAGAGTTCCATTACCAGGTTGTAGTGTTTTTGGAAGAGATTTAATTCGGATAATTGGAGAATAGAGTTTACTAGAATCAGAAGTAGTATCTACAATACTAGATTCTTCTTTTCCAGATTTTAATCCATAGGAAAGATAATCACCATCAGTATCTAAAGGAGTGTAGTAAACAATTGGTTTTTCTTTTAAAACATCCATTTGTACAGATAGAATTTTTTTGCCATCATAGTTATGAGAGAAGGATACACGAGGTGCACGCTCAAGTGCACAAACTAATCTTGTAAATTCTAAAGTAGAGTGGAGTTGTATGTAACGAGGTAATTTATCAACAATAGTAGGCTCTAATTTATCCACAAGGATTTGTTACAGATTATCAAATTAAACTTATCCAAAAAGTTGGAGCCTAGTTTCTTCTATCAACAACGTCATTGATTGCAGGGCCAGTTCCAATAATGGTTACAGGCGTGTGTAATTCATTTTCAATATTTTTGATAAAAGATTTTGCATCTTCAGATAATTCATCGTAAGAAGTTTTACCAGCACAGTCAGTAAAGAGAACATCCAATTTTGTAATTGAAATTTGTGTTGCACCATTAAGCATAATTGCACGTCTTGCCAAATCAAAATCAAAATCAGCAGCACGTCTTTGACGACCAGTAACAGTACCAAACTCAGACCAATTTTTCTTTTCTGCATCCTCTAAGGATAATTCTTTATCTAAAGGACCAGTTCCAACACGAGTGACATAAGATTTGAAAACAACAATTACTTCATCAACTTTTGTCGGTCCCAATCCAACATCAGCACAAATTCCAGAAGCAGTGACATCCTTTGAAGTTACAAACGGATAAGTTCCATGCCATAAAGAAAGAAACGTACCTTGAGTTCCTTCAACTAGAACATTTTGATGTGAATCTAATGCAGAATTAATTTCTTGAGGAACATCAGTAATTAGAGAAGATAGTGAATCAAAATCCTTTGCCATTTTTAGAGTACGCATTGCTCTATCGGCATTAGCGGGACCGGTTCCAGAACCAGTACTACCAATTTTTTCTTTTAATTCGCCTTTAGAATCTCTCATCAAATGAGATTCTTCAATTACCCCACAATGTTTATCAATAAACACACGACCAGATGCACCAAACTCTTGAATTTCTCTATCAAGAACTTTAGGATTAATTACAACGCCAGGTCCAATCATAACTTTAGCATTTTTATTTAAAAATCCACTTGGAAGCATTCGAACTTTGTATACTTTATCACCATCCATTATGGTATGACCAGCATTAGGACCAGCACCGCCACGAACTATAATTTTTGGATTATCTTTAATTGCTAAGTATGAAATAATTTTTCCTTTACCTTCATCACCGAAGAACCCTCCAACAACAACAGTACAGGCCATATTTGCAAAATCTATTTGGTTTATTTAAGCTAAAGTGTCACTGTATGATTTTATATTCAAGAAAAATTAGTTTAGATCGTTGTCAGAAGAGAATTTTGCAGGAAATATAATAGTCAATTTAGCTAGTTTACCAGATTTTTTGAGAACACCAATTTTAAAAAAAAGAATGATTGAATTTGATTCAAAATCAGAATCAGAAAAAACTGAAATCATAAACAATGCGTTAGAAGCAGGTCCCAGTATTCCATTTCTCAATTTTTCTAAACTCTTTAAATCTTGGCTGAAAATTATAGCAAGCATCTCAGAAGAACATAGAGAAGGAATGTTTTTGGCATATATCAGACAATCATTGTTATCACCAGAAAAATTAATTGCATTTAATTTAGATGGGATTTTAGAGATATTTTTACAATTAGAAGAAAATGAAAAAGAGACAATTTCAAACACAATTAAAAAAATTATTAAAAATCTTAATGATAAGGAAAGAAAGAAAATTCTAATTATGATACCAAATAATGCTAAAAATCATTTAAAAATTTAGTTAGTTTGTGGTTCATCAGGTTTTCGATTATCTTCATTTGAATAATCAATGATTTCCCCTTCAGCAGATAATACACCTACAAATATTTTTTCATGTTTTTTTAATAATTTTCTATGATCAGCCATAGACATGTCAAGTTTCATTTCATTCATTACCATTATCTGGTATTCTTTCCATTCAGCCCAACATTTGGTACAGGTAGGATATTTTACATTAACAGGTCCTAGTTGTTCAGTATCTGGAATTGAATTTTTACATTTAGTGCATGTTAGACTCATAAAAAACAACAAGAAACAACTCCTTTTATCTTTTTTTGATGTAAAGTAATAATAATTCATGAAGAGTAAAATAAAGTATGAAGATAAAATGTCCAAAATGCAATAAAAATGCAGAAATGCCTCTAGATTATTCAATGGTAAAATGCGGTTCATGTGATTTGGATATGAGTTACGGAGAATATGTGAAATTCATTGCACATAATCAACCCAAATATTCAGATATTCTAGGAGATTATGCATCTGGTGTCAGTACAGAAGGTCAAACAGCAGGTTCATTGGATGAATGGGATTAACAACATAGTAAAATAATTCATCAGATCAAAATAATTACTTCAACAAATCACTAAACATAATTGGAATTTTTATTAGAAAATATACTTAATCTAGTTGGTTTTTTGGTAGGACTTGCCATAGGAATAATGGCATATATTGGATTTAGAAATACAGGTAGTCCAACATTATTTAGATTAACGATTGCATTTGTTTCAATAAGTTTAGGATTTTTTGTAATATGGTCAGGATACATGATAGAAGACTTTGTAATAAAATCAGGTACAATTGAAAGAGGGACTCAGACTGTAGGTATTGTAATTCAAACGGTAGGATATTTTTTCATTGCATTTTCTCACAGCATAAAATCATTTTTTCCAAAATCTAATTACTTTAGATCAGTAGGAATTTTACCATTTTTTCTAGTATCAACTGTTCAATTAGAACATATTTTCAGATCAATATCATTTATCTTATTGGTATACGGTGCAATTGAAACAATGTTATCATATAGAGATAATAAAAATAAAGGAGCAATTTCAGTGGCTATAGGATTAGCACTTTTAGCATTTGGAGAATTTTTGGGATGGTATTCTTTTGTATTTCCAGAATCAATATTGTATACAATATCAATGGTTATCAAAATTGGAGGATTAATCGCATTATTTATTCCAGTAAGTAAAATTCCACTAAAGAGGATAAAATTTGATGATGACTTGGATAAAATCTAAAATAGGCTCAAAAATAAAAAATAGTCAAATTCTTTTATCTTTTTAGTACATATCAAAATAGCAATTACCTATCATACACATTTAAGAATAAAAAAGTAAGAAAATGGGTGAATATAGAACACAGATGAAGATTATCGGGGACATACTATCAACTACACGAGATGATCTTCAAGATGAAAATGGGGCAACAGTCACCTATCTAATTAGAAAAGCAAATATTTCACATTCAAGAATTTCTACAATTTTAAAAACACTAGTATCACAGGGATTGTTAGAACGCGGAGATTCTCAAGGTTCCAACAGATACAAAATTAGTCAATCAGGTAGAGAATTTCTGCAAGTATATAATTCATTTACAAAGTTTGCAGATAATTTTGGTTTAAATATTTAATTTTTAACACTACCAAATTCTTCAAAACTATTTTCGAGTAGATTATCATAGTAATTAACAGTAAAAGAAATAGCATATAGATCAAGTAAAACATAGATAAAAAAATAGTTAAAGCAAATAATAATTAAAGAAAATAGAATACAAATGATATTGAAAGTAGATTGTAATGATGAAGGTATTGGAAAAACATTTCAAGTAATTGAAAAGGGAGGAATTGCAATATTTCCAACAGATACAGTATACGGAATGGGATGTAATCCATATAATGTAAATGCAGTAGAAAAAATCTATGAGATAAAATCCAGAGAGAAAATAAAACCACTACCAGTATTAGCATACTCATTAGATACTGTAAAACAAATAGCACATATTGATACATTCACTGAAAAAATTATAAAGAAATATTGGCCGGGCCCATTAACATTAATTTTAGAATTAACAGACAAAAAATTGAAGAAATCACTAAAATTAGATAATAAAATCGCAGTAAGAATTCCAGACTCCAAATGTACTCTAAAATTATTAAAAAAATGTGGATTGTTAGTAGGAACTAGTTCAAATATTTCTGGAAATCCATCATCTACAGATCCAAAAGAATGTCTCAAAAATATTATAAATTACGATATTTTTCTAAACGGAGGAACAATTACAAGTAAAGGAGAATCAACAATTGTTGAAATAGAAAATGAAGAAATTAAAATCATTAGAGAAGGAGTATTAAAAAAAGAGGAAATTATGATATGATGAACCTGATTATTACTTGTGCCAGACATCTTGAAGAAGACACTGAAGAGGAATTAAGAGATATTTTAGATGAATTAGGAGATTCAGAGATAGAAGTATCAATAAGTGACATGTCGGGAATTTTAACTGCACAAACAAAATTAGATCCAATTGAAGTCGTTAAAAAAATGAAAGAAATACTACTGGATCAACCTTGGAGCATAAGATATTGCCTCAGAATAATACCCATTCAAAAAGTAATTGAAACAAAAATAGAAATGATAGAAAAGGCAATTTCCAACATCTCAAATCAAATTCTAGATGGAGAAACATATAGAATTTTAATTGAAAAAAGAAACTCAGACATATCAAGCAAAGAGATCATTACAAAAATAGCACACGAAATAAAAAATAAAGTTTCATTAGATTTTCCAGATAAAATAATTTTGATTGAAATATTGGGAGGTATGACAGGAATTTCTATATTAAAAGAGGCAGACATACTAAGTATTGAAAAAACAAAACGTGGTATGTCAGAATAAAATAGAAGCTTTTTCAACTAAAATATCTTCTAACGGAGTTTTTGAATAAACACTATCAACATGTTTTTTTGAAATATTGAATTGCTTTTTTATAAATATGGAATTATTTTTTGAAAATAAATCTGAAGAAATTAAAGATAATTCATGATTCAAAGACTCAGGAAAAATTTTATTTCCAATTATAATTAAAATAAAATTCACAGAAGGTTTTATTCCAGCAGAAGATATGGCATTAGAAATTTGTAATGTCAACGCAAAACGCATTAAAATATCAGTTTCAATTTTATTAGAAAGTAAAGTATTATTTTTTTCAGCATTAATTGAAAGAGATAAAATTTTTTTTAAATGTGATGCACTAAGTATAAAATTAGTAGATACAGCCTGAAATTTAATTTTAGGGTATGTTTTTCTCAAATTATCAATGAATTTAATATCAGCAGTTTTTTTACAGCATATTTCAAAAATACAAATTTGTTTTTTTTCAATTTCAAAACAAGATTTTTTTGATGAGCCCCCATGAATCACAGGTATAATACTTACAACATCCCCATCATGAACAGTGGTAGATTTTCCTTCCATTGCAGAAGAATCAGAACCATTAACAGCAATCAAAGTATTTTCAAAATCAAAATCAGAAGTGTCTTTAGGTTTTAATTTTAACAATAACTCAAGTAAATCACGAATAGAAATATCAGATTCACTAATTTCTAATTTTTCAGAATTAAAAGACTTTTTTGCGCCACCAAGAAATTTTACAACAATCATAAGTATACACCTAATTTAGAAATGAATATTTAATTAATTATTCAGTTTTCTCATCTACAGATGGAGTTGTAGATGTAATTGTTTCAACTTCTTCGTTGGTTAGAGTAATTTCTTCACCAGATTCATCAATTTCACCAGACTCTGTAATGTCTAGCGTAGATTCTTGTTCTTCAACATTAGAATAGTCCATACCACTACGATCATGTTTAATTTTATCTTCACGAATTTGTTTTTTGAGAAATCTTGTAATATAACCAGCGACCTTATTTTTTAGACCTTTAGAGCGAACAATAGCAATTTCATTTAACGCTTTTTTATTTTCAACAAAATCTTCACCGAATTTAGATTTATGTGCCTCTAATACTTCAAAAGAAATACGTTTTATCCTATCCACGTATGAATTAA
>JACNFV010000077.1 GCA_014384445.1 Candidatus Nitrosopumilus sp.
TTTAATTCTCCTTTTGGATTATGTAAAACATGTAATGGATTGGGAGTTAAAATGGAGTTTGATCCTGCTCTGGTAATTCCTGATAAATCTAAGTCTATTTTAGAAGGTGCGATTGTTCCTTGGAGTGGAAGGTTTTCTGCATTCAGAAGACAAGCATTGAGAACTGTTGGTGAAAAATTTGGATTTGATTTAATGACTCCCATTGAAAAAATAAAACCAAAACATTTTGAAATTATTTTACATGGTACTTCTGATTTAATTGATTTTCAATACAGTTCTAAATCTGGAGATTCTTCATGGAAATATACTAATGCATTTGAGGGTGTACTTGTTAACCTTCAACGTGTTTTTGTAGAGACTGATTCTGAATCTAAACGTGAATGGCTTAAACAGTTTATGCGTGATACTCATTGTACCACATGTGATGGCAAAAAACTAAAACCAGAATCTCTTGCCGTTACCATTAATGATTTGGGGATAATGGATGTATGTGATTTATCTATTACTAATTGTTTTGATTTTTTTTCTAATTTGAAATTAACTGAAACTGAGCAACATATCGCAAGAGACATCCTTAAGGAAATTAAAGAACGCTTGGAGTTTTTAATTAATGTCGGTCTAAACTATCTTACATTAAATCGACTTAGTTCTACATTGTCTGGTGGTGAATCTCAAAGAATTAGATTGGCTACTCAAATTGGGTCTAATCTTACTGGTGTTTTGTATGTGCTTGATGAACCTACAATTGGATTACATCAACGTGATAATGCGCGATTAATTAAAACGCTAAATAAGCTACGAAATCTTGGTAATACTGTCATTGTTGTGGAGCATGACGAGGAATTAATACGAAATTCAGATTGGATAATTGATTTAGGTCCTGGGGCTGGGATACATGGTGGAAATATAGTTTTTGAAGGAACAATTAAAAAAATTTTACAGGCAACTAAATCTGTAACTGGAACTTATCTTAAAGATAATTCTTTAATTATTTTAAAAAATAAAATTCGTAAACCTGTTGGTTCATTAATTATCAAAGGTGCATCTGAAAATAATTTAAAAAACATTGATGTTGAAATCCCTTTGGGACTTTTTGTATCTGTAACTGGCGTATCTGGTTCTGGAAAATCTACTTTAATCAATGACATTTTACTCAAAAGCCTAGAAAATCATTTTTCTAAAACTCATATTAGATCAGGTGATCATAAAGAAATTTCTGGTTTAGATGATGTGGATAAAGTAATTGCTATTGATCAATCTCCTATTGGTAGAACTCCCCGTTCAAACCCTGCAACCTATATCGGTGCTTTTACTCCTATCCGAGAATTATATTCTAACACTGCTTTATCAAAAGAACGTGGATACAAACCAGGACAATTTTCCTTTAATGTTGCTGATGGAAGATGCTTTGCATGTGAGGGTGACGGTGTTAAAAAAATTGAAATGCAATTTCTATCTGATGTATATGTAAAGTGTGATGAATGTAAAGGAAAAAGATATAATTCTGAAACATTATCTGTGTTATACAAAGGAAAAAATGTTTCTGATGTTTTACAAATGACTGTTTACGAAGCGTTAACTTTTTTTGAAAATGTTCCTTCAATTCAAAGAAAACTACAAACTGTTAACGATGTTGGTTTAGGATATATCAAACTTGGACAATCATCCACTACATTGTCTGGTGGTGAGGCTCAACGTGTAAAACTTGCTTCTGAATTATCTAAACGTGGGACTGGTAAAACTCTGTATATTCTTGATGAACCTACAACTGGATTACATTTTGCTGACGTTCAAAAATTATTGGACGTGTTAAATCGATTAGTAAATCTTGGAAATACTGTTGTTGTAATTGAGCATAATATGGATATCATCAAAAATTCAGACTGGTTAATCGATTTAGGTCCTGAAGGTGGGGATGAAGGGGGACGTATTGTGACTTTTGGTACTCCTACTGATGTTTCAAAATCACCTGGAAGCTATACTGGAAAATATTTAAAAAAATTATTGAAAAATGACGTTTGATATTTCTAAAATAATCATTCCTACTAGCCCTGGTATTTATTTAATGAAAGATTATGATAAAAAAATCATCTATATTGGAAAAGCAAAAAATTTGAAAAACCGTGTTCGTTCTTATTTTAATAAAAATCAAAATTATAAAACTCAAAAATTAGTTGAAAATATTTTTGAGATTGAATTTGTTTTAACTGATAATGAAAGTGAAGCTTTTCTTTTAGAATCTAACATGATTAAGAAATATAGACCTCGATTTAACATTGAATTAAAAGATCAACAGCGATACACGTACTTACGATTATCTGATGAAAAATATCCTAGATTATTAGTTGCTCGACGAACAAGAGATGGCAAATTTTTAGGAAAAGGAAAATTCTATGGTCCTTTTACTCAGGGAAGTTCAAAATTACTTACAATTGGAACTTTACGAAAAGCATTTCAAATAAGAATTTGTAAAACCCTTCCAAAAAAAGTATGCCTTGAATATCATTTGGGTAACTGTGAAGGTCCTTGTGAATTCAAGAGTGCAGAAGAAAAATATCCTGATCATGTAAATAAATTGGAGGCTGTTCTTAAGGGTAAAAACGATACTAAAATTTTTACAAAAAAATTAGAAGATGAAATGTATCAGGCTGCTGAATCTCAACAATTTGAGCGTGCAAAAGATATTCGTGACACCCTGATTAGGCTTGGAAGTCTTCAAACCAAACAAAAAATGGAATATGTCAAAAACTCTGATGAAGAATATTTTGGTATTGGAATTCAAGAGCAAACTGCAACAATCATGAATTTTAGAATGATTAATGGGGTAATTCGCGATAGTGACAAATTCTTTTTTGATTTAGTTGGAGATAATTCTTTTTCAAATTTTCTTTATCAGTATTATTCTACGCATCAAATTCCAAAATTTATTATTCTCAATGAGCTTCCTGAAAATCAAGAATTACTAGAATCGTTACTATCTGAACAATCTGGATTTACTGTAAAAATTATGACTCCCACTAGAGGTAAGAAAAATGATATTATGAATTTAATTTTAAAAAATATCCAATTAATTCATTCAAAAGGTGCTAACCCTGGATTAGTTGAATTACAAGAAATTCTAAATTTACCCGCACTCCCTAACATCATTGAATGTTTTGATATTTCTAACCATGGTGCTGAATTTGCTGTTGGTTCTATGTCTAGTTTTGTAGGTGGAATTCCAAACAAATCTGGGTATAGAAAATTCAAAATTAAAACAATCACTGGAAGGGATGATTTTGGAATGATTGGAGAAATTATCAAAAGAAGATATTATCGATTACTTGAAGAAAATTCTACATTGCCTGATCTGATTCTAATTGATGGTGGCAAAGGACAGTTAACTGCAGCTTTGAAATCTTTAGAATCTCTTGGAATAAAACTACCATGCATATCTTTGGCAAAAGAAAATGAGGAAGTCTATCTTCCAAAAACTAAGGATCCTATTGTAATTCCTAAACATAAAGAATCATTAAAAATTTTACAATATGCTCGAGATGAAACTCATAGGTTTGGTGTTGCATACAATCGAACTATACGTAAAAATCAAATAAAATAGAAAAAAGGGAAAATTTTTTTTGGGTTAGTTAACTGTAACACTACCGACCATCCAAGGATGGACCATACAGAAGTAATCGTAACTACCTGCATCGTTGAATGTGAATGAATAATCCAGTCCTGCCATTAGTAGACTGCTGTCAAATACTCCAGATGGACCGTCTGCTGGACTTCCACCTGTTACTGTATGAGCTGCGTTGTCTACGTTATCCCATTGCACTGTATCTCCAGTACTGATGGTGATGTCTTGTGGTAGGTAACATGCATTAGATGTTTCACATCCTGGTGCTCCACTTCCCATTGCAGTTTCCACGATGTGTGTTTGTGGACCTGCGTTAGCTGCTACTTCTGCTTTAGCTTGTACTGCTGCTGCTTTAGCTTGTACTGCTGCTGCTTTAGCGTCTGCTTCTGCTCTTGCGTCTGCTGCTGCTTCTGCTCTTGCGTCTGCTGCTGCTTCTGCTCTTGCGTCTGCTGCTGCTTCTGCTCTTGCGTCTGCTGCTGCTTCTGCTCTTGCGTCTGCTGCTGCTTCTGCTCTTGCGTCTGCTGCTGCTTCTGCTCTTGCGTCTGCTTTAGCTTGTGCTGCTGCTTCTGCTGCTCTTGCGTCTGCTGCATCTGTATTCATTTGCTGTGTAGGTGTTGTTGGTGCGTTATCTGATGAACTTGCCATTGCTACAACTCCAACTGCAACTAATACAACTGCTAAAGTAACTACAATTGCTATTTTGTCTATACTTGCCATAATTGATCAATTTCTAGATGGATAGTAAATAAATCTAATCGTTTGTTTTTTACTAATACCAATAAATTGAGTATAATAATTCACTTTTGAAACTGTTTTTTGATTTTTTTGAAATATTTACATTAATTTGAAACATCTTTTGCAATTTTCATATGATCGCTGTAATTTAACATTGACTGTTGTTAATCTTGTTTAACAATAATTGGTTTATCGTTTGTCATTTTAATTAAATTTGTAATTACAATTAAGAGATCTCACCGAGTAACTTCCCGTTTTCGGTCTTAATCTCTTTTATTCTAATTCTTTTGTAGCCAAGTTGTTTTCTAAATTTATTATTTCAAATTCTACTTTTAGTTTTCTTTGTTTTATGAACATTTGAATAAATTTTATTTTATTTTTAATGAAATCATCATCTGTCATTATTTTTAATTTTAACTGTTCATACATTATTTTTTCATCTAATTTTATTTTTATGACATCTTCATTTTTTATGATAAACGTTCCAATTCCCCAAAATAACGCTACATGCAATGCGACATATTTTGATTGTATTTTTGTTGTTTTATTTTTATGATTTTCCGTATGTTTTCTAGTTTGAGATGTTACTGTCTCATTTGTTTGGATTACCCATGAGATATTGGTAGAATTGCCATCTAAGTATAGAATATGTTCCATTTGTCAACCAAAAAATTCTCTTTAGTCTATATCTTTTGAATACTCCGTTTATGATCATCGTTTAAAATGTGTACATATGATCGAATCACAGGCATTCTTTTCAAAAATGGTTGATGAATTAGTTGAATTTTCTGAACATGATCCGGAATTATCTGACGGAATAAAATGGTTGGACAATCAGGCGCAACAAAAAGGTATCACATTTTATGATATGGTTTTTGAAGTTTTATACAAACATGATGTTAATTCTAAGGCAAAAGAATGGCTTAGTACAAGAAATTAATAATTATTTTCTTAAGTCTAACTCTTTGTATTCGCATCCCTCAGGTCCGCAATATTTTCCTACATACACCGCCTTTGGTCTATACAGTGCTGTTTTTGGTGCAGCTTCTGCAAATTTTTCTTCAATGATATGTGCTGCCCATCCTACAACTCTTGAAATTGCAAAAATTGGAGTGTTAAGGTCCATTGGAATTTTTAGCATGTAGTAAATTGATGCACTATACAAATCCACATTTGGATAAATGTCCATGTTCTTTTGTAATTTCATTTCAGATATTGTTGCAGTTTCAATTTTTTCAGTCCTCTCAAACCATGACTCTTTATTTTTTGCAGCTAATTCTCTTGATAATTCTTTTAAAACTTGGGCTCTGGGATCATATGTTTTGTATACTGCATGCCCCATTCCCATAATTTTTTCTCCTTGCATTAATTTCTCTTTTATCCACGAATCCACATCATCAATTTTAGAAATTTCTAACAGCATTTTCATTACTTCTGTATTTGCACCTCCGTGTAATTCTCCACTGAGTGCACCGATTGCTGCACTTGATGCTGAATACATATGTGCTCTTGTTGAGGCCACTTGTCTAGCTGTAAATGTTGATGCGTTGAATGTATGATCTGCATGCAATATTAAACAGACGTCAAATATTTTTTCAACTTCGACATCTGGTTTTTCACCTGACATCATGTATAGAAAATTTGCAGCGTGACTCAATGATGAATCTGGATTAACTACTTCTAACCCGTTTCTAATTCTTTGCCAACTTGCAATTATAGTTGGAACTTTTGCAATTAGATTTATTGCTTTATCGTAACTTGCTTCTTTACTGGAAAATTCTTCATCATAATATCCTGCAAGTGCTGACACAAATGCTTGAAGCATATCCATAGGATCTGCGTCCTTTCTCCAATTTTCCATATTTTTTTGCATTTGTTTTGGTATTTCTCTGGCTTCGATTAATTTTGTATTAAATTCATTTAATTGACTCTTCGTTGGCAGATTATCATAAATTAGTAAATATGCTGTTTCTTCAAAAGTTGAATTTTTTGTAAGATCTAGGATATCAAATCCCCGATAAATTAATTTTCCTTTTCCACCATCAATATTGGATATTTTGGTATCTGCTACCTCGATTCCTCTAAGTCCTATATTCTTGGTTTCCATAATGAGCCTAACAAAATTCTTCTATTATGTTTTTTCCAAAATTATGTCTACTAAATTTACCAATTAGTCTAATATGGCAACTTTTGTTCATAAATTTCAATTTTTAATTAAAAATCAATGAATGCTGAAGAGCGTAAAAATTTACGACAATTAGATGAATTGGTCTTAAATGCTTCTCCTGAAGAATTAGAAAAAATTCAAGAAATTGATTATCAAACTCAACTTGATGGTGAGTCATTTTATCATATTTATCTAAATTCTGATTCCTTAATTTCTCCCAATATCGAAAAATCTTTTTGAGAATTATATTTTTATTTTCTTCATTTAAATGAGGGTATCTGGTATTTGATGATATATTGGCAGTATCTAAAAATAAAATTATTAAAAAATTAACAACAAAAAAACCAGCAACTAAGAAAGTAGCAACAAAAAAACCAGCAACTAAGAAAGTAGCAACAAAAAAACCAGCAACTAAGAAAGTAGCAACAAAAAAACCAGCAACTAAGAAAGTAGCAACAAAAAAACCAGCAACTAAGAAAGTAGCAACAAAAAAACCAGCAACTAAGAAAGTAGCAACATCACAACGAACTAAAGTTATTTGTATTTCTCATAAAGAAGATTGTGATGGAATTAGTTCAGCTGCATTAATTCGACAAGCTTTTGGTGGTGATTCTATTTTGGTAGATTATCCTGGTCAAATGGAAGCATTAAACCAAGTTGTGTCTGATGAACAATTAAAATCTTTATTCATTTGTGATTTAGGTTTGAGTAAAAAAACACAAGATGAGTTTATTGATATTATGAGTCGACTTAGAAAAAATAAAATTTCTGTAACTTACATTGATCATCATGACATTGATCCAACTGTTGTAACTGCTCTAAAAAAACTCAAAGTTAAAGTCATTCACGACATTAACGAATGTACTACTGTTCAAGTCTATAACGCATACAAATCAAAATTACAAGATCATGCTTCATTTGTTGCAGCATGCGCTGCCATTACTGATTACATGCAAGATAGACCTCTAGGTTCAAAACTACTTCAAATTTATGATAGGCAATTTGCTTTGATTAGTGCAACTGTAATGACTTACAACATTGTTGGGCATCAAAGAGAACCTGATTACTTACAATACTTGGTTGAGGAATTAGCTGATTCCAAATTCCCTCATGATATTCCAAATACCTTTGAATTTGCACAGATTCAAGTAGAAAAATTATCTCAAATTATTGCTAAAGTCAAAAAAGGAATGAAAACAATGAGCAATCTTGGACATATGGAAATTTTAGATTCTGGTGCAAGTGGCGCTGTTAATTTTGTAATGGGTTTGTCTGGAAAGAATGTTGGAGTTGCATACAAAGAAAGAATTGATCATGGGATTTATGCTGTTTCCGTAAGAGGCTCTGATAATTGTAAAGTTCACTTGGGTAGAATTGTCAATCTTTTAGCTACTAGTCTTGGAGGTTCTGGTGGCGGACATGATAAAGCATGTGGTGCAGTAGTTCCAAAACCAAAAATTAAGAAATTCATCACTGAATTAAATAAACAAATTAAATAATTTTTATTTTTTTTCAGTACCTTTACTTTGAGTTATTTTATGAAAAACACAACATGCTGTAAGATCTCCTGTAACATTGACCATAGTTCTAACCATGTCTAAAATTCTATCTACTGAAAGTAACAATAAGATTCCAACTGGAGGTATGCCTACTGTGATGAGTATTGTGGATAAGACGATTGTACCTGCTCCTGGCACAGCGGGGGTTCCAATAGATGCTAGGAGAGAAGTTATGATGATTACAAGTATGGCAAGGGGACTCAATTCAATTGAAAAGAGTTGTGCTAAAAAGAATACAGCTATTACTTGATACAGTGCAGTCCCATCCATATTGACAGTAGTTCCAAACGGAATTACAAATTTTGAAACTCTTGTGTCTATTTTCAAATCTTCTTCTGCTGTTTTTAATGTGACGGGCATTGTTGCCATTGAACTGGCTGTTGAAAAAGAAACAGTTTGTGGATTACGAAATTTTGAGAATGTTGAAGATATGGGTCTTTTTGCCACAAACTTTAAAATTAAAACATACACCATTACCATAATTCCAAGACCTAGTACAACCGTTACCATGTATATTCCCAAACCTGCCATTGATTCTAAACCTATTTTGGATACCATGCCCACAATTAAACCAAAAACTGCGAATGGTACAATTTTCATGGCAAACAATAGAATGTGCAATGTTATTTTTTGAACTGATTCGAGTATGTCTAAAAGTGGTTTAGATGATTCCTTTGGAATCGCTGTCATTGACAATCCTATGATCAAAGCAAATATCAGAATACTTAGCATCTGCCCTTCAAGGTACGATGTAATTGGGTTTCTAGGAATTATGTTTGATATTGCATTTGGAATATCATCTAACGAAAAACCCTGTTCAATTTCTATATCCTTGTCTGAAAGATTATATGATTCTTGTAGTGCAGAAATATCTAGAATATTTCCGGGAGATATCAGTGATGCAAGAAATACTGCTACTAGTATTGCAATTATTGTAGTAATTACAAAATAAGATGCAACCCCTAATCCTAGAGTTTTTAGTTTCTCTGTAGTTCCTAGCGAATTAATTGCTACAACAATTGACGAAAAAATTAATGGTACTATGATCATGTAAATTAGACTTAGAAATATGCTTGCAGGTATTTTGAGATATGATGTTACAAAATCAAGACTTTCATCTTCTACTCCTACTCCTACATCATCTCCTAAAACCAATCCAACTGACACTCCTATGATTAAAGATATTGCAACTTGAAGCCACAAATTTTTAAAAATATATTTTTTTAACATCAATTTTTATCCTTAGATTTTTTGTGTTGTTGTTTTAAATAAAATTATCTTGTCTATTCAAACAAATATTTGTTTTTTCTAGTCTTTTTTTTAAAAATCTTAAATTTATGGTCTTATTCTGAAAATTCAATTATTGCATCAATTTCGGTCATTGAATTCAATGGCAAACATGCAACTCCTACTGCAATTCTTGAATGTTTTCCTTTATCTCCAAATATTTCAAAGAATAGATCTGATGCTGCATTAATTATTTTAGGATGCTGATAAAACTCTGGATCTGAATTCACAAATCCTGATATTCTGACAATTTTTGTAACTTTATCTAAATTACCTAATTCCCTTTTCATTTGTGCTAATAGATTAATTGCACACATTTTTGCTGATTTTTTAGCTGTTTCCATGTTGTCATTTGTGACTTTTCCTGTAAAGATCACTTTACCGTCTTCCATTGGAATTTGTCCGGAAATGAATAGCAAATTACCTGTTTTTATTGCAGGAACATATGATCCTGCTGGAGTTGGAGGGGTTGGAAGTGTGATTTCTAATGTTTTTAATTTTTCTTCAATCAATACAATGTTATTTTTTGAGGCTGATTTTAGGTTTTACTTATTTTGATGTGTGTTTTTTCCCCTTTACTGGAATTATTTTGGTATACTGTCCTTGTTTTGTAACCCTGTTTTTGTAAATATGTCTCTAAAATTGAAACCCATGGTAATGAAAACCCGTTACTCAGTTTTGATTCTATTGTAATATTTTTTGTATTTGCTTCAAAATTAACATGTCCTGAACATGTAATTTGTACAATTGCATCCATTATTTCAATAACATCGTCTAGTGATTTTGATTTCAATTGCATTCCGTTTTTTTCTAATAATTTTAGAAAGTCTATTTCTAATTTTTTTGATTCCCTTGTGGAGTTTAGAATGTGCATCAAACCTGTTTCATTAATGATTTTTATAATTTTATAAATTTCCTGTGCATCTGCTTTTGTCATATCTGCTACTACCTTTGTTTTAATTGAATTTTTCCAAATATTTGAAAACACTTTCTCCTGGTTAACTCCTAATATTTCGGTTGATGAAAATATTGCTCCTTTTCCGTTGTCATTATTTATCATTAATAATTCAGTTTCATCAAAAATAAAACAATTTTGTGTGATGTCTGATGTTTTAATTTCTACCCCGTCTGGAATTGCTCTATATGATTCTGAACAAATTTGTGTTGATGGAATAATTACTTTAACATCTAGATTTCTACGAATTACCCCTACAAGCTGTTCTTTACATTCAGCTAGTAATCCAAATCCTCCTTGGTCCGTCATTATTTTGACTGACAATTTTGATCCTTCAATCATTGTTTGAAGTTGAGTCAAAACTTTGTTTGCACTGATGTGAAAATATCTTTTTTCTTCTGATCCTCTTGACTTTCTACTTTCTTCACTTGTTTTTTTTAAATTAGATACTAGTGTATTCATGGCATTAATTTTATTAATTTGTTCGTGAATTACCCCGTCAAATGCATCCTCTGGTGAAATTGCAGTACACATTATTGGCTTACTTTTTGATATGATGGCTAATTTTTTATTTTCTAATTTTAATAAAGTTGGATAAATTTTTGTTCTTGGAACTTCTGAATAATATGCCAATTCACTTGCAGAAATGGTCCCCTTGGAGATTAATGCTACATATGCTTGAGATTCGTATTTACTGAGCCCAAATTCCTCTAAACTGACTGTTAATACTTGCTCATTTACCATGCTTTTTCTTGATTTCTTATTAGGTAAAATTGAGAGCTAAATTCCTTTACACAAATGCTTAATTTTTTTTAAAATTGTATCCCTTGGTAGGTGTGACTATGGTTACTAAAATAATTGTTACACTGCCCTCAAATACAAAATATGCTTTAACAATATAGTATGTTAGTAAAATGTAGTATTGATACGTTAGAATTTGAAAATATTTCTCATTCTGTGACTCTTGTACCTAGATTAGACTATTCAATTAATTTACTTACTGGCATTATTGATGTTCTCGAAAAACAAAGAACTGATTTAAAAAATTTAAATCAATATCTTGTTACTGATTTTGATGAGATGGATAACTCTCATCTCAAAAGTATAAGATTGGAGCAACTGATAGTTTTTTCTTTGGATGTATTGCTTCAAATTAAAAACCAAATTGGCTCTATCTCTGGAATACACAGCATTCCTAAAATTTTACCTTCTTGTATTCTTATGATAAGAACTGCCAGTGCTACCTTGTTTGTTATTTCTCTTATTTTTAGTCAAAAATTATTTGATTTT
>JACNFV010000076.1 GCA_014384445.1 Candidatus Nitrosopumilus sp.
TCCAGTTGGACCTTTAGATCCTGGAACTCCAACAGGGCCAGTTAGTCCTTTGTCACCAATAGTACCTTGTGGACCTTTGTCACCGGATGGTCCAGCGGTGCCTCTTTCTCCAACAGGGCCAGGTGGACCATGAATTCCTTTTTCTCCTTGAACTCCAGATGTTCCAGTTGGACCTTTAGATCCTGGAACTCCAACAGGGCCAGTTAGTCCTTTGTCACCAGTAGCACCTTGTGGACCTTTGTCACCGGAGGTGCCAGGCGGACCACGAATTCCAGAAAGTCCTTTGTCACCGGATGGTCCAGTGGGACCTTTTTCACCGGATGGTCCAGTGGGACCTTTTAATCCAGAAAGTCCTTTGTCACCCATAGTACCAGTTGGACCTTTGTCACCTTTGTCACCGGAGGTGCCAGCAGTACCCTTGTCACCTTTGTCACCTTTGTCACCGGTAATTCCTTTGTCGCCAGTAATTCCTTTGTCACCAGAAAGTCCTTTGTCGCCTTGTGAACCTTTGTCACCAGTAGCACCTTTGTCACCGGAGGTGCCAGGCGGACCAATTGGCCCTTTGTCACCAAGTGGGCCTTGTTGTCCAGGTGGACCAGGTGGACCTTTGTCACCGGAGGTGCCAGGCGGACCAGCAGTACCCTTGTCACCGGACGGACCTCGTTCACCGGATGCACCAGTGGTGCCTTTAGAATTAAAATTAGAAGCAGTTTTTGAAGTAGGTTTAGATTTTACATTATTGTTAGATGTTTCATTTTTTTCTTTTTGAATAGTAGGTTTAGCAGATGGTTCAGATGATTTTCTTAACCTGACATCAAAAACGGAATATAGTGAAGAGAATAAGTCATTTACAACAACCCAAACAACATCTACATCATTGATAGATTTAGGAAGAGGGTTTTTAGAATCACCTACTACTTCAGAAAAAAGACCATCTTTGACCCTAAGATGAAAATCTCCTTTCCATAAAGGAGAAAAGGTTTTTCCACGAATTTGATCATCAGATGGTTTAACATCAATTAGAGAGATTTGAGCCTCATAAACACCAGATTGCTTAAATGGTGACTGTCCCTGTATTTCAATTCGTGGCTGAGATGACACAGTGGTTGGTTAATGTTTGAAGTATTTCAGGATTTGGATCGCAGAATCCAACTAAAATGCCGAATTACGAAGAATAATCACAATTAAAATGGTATTTATCTAGATGAAGATAGAAAATTGACAAGTTGTTTGGTAAAAAAAATAAAAAAGTAGAAGCAAAATTAGAGAAAAAAGATTCAGACAGCATAGTTACCAAAGAAACCAGTTTAGTGGATCCAAGTTATAATATTAAAAAATTATTTAAAAAAGGCATTAATTTAATGGCAGATGAAAAACTAGACGATGCCATAGAAGTGTTTGAGCAAGCATTACGAATTGAACCAGACAATATTGAAATCTTAATGAAATTAGGATATGCTAGATTCCATCTAGAGGATCACAATGATGCACTAAAAGTATATGATAAAATTTTAGAAATAGATGTAACAAATCCGGAAGCATGGAATCTTAAAGGATTAGTTCATTATGAACAGAGAAAATATGCACAAGCACTAGATGCAGTCAATAAAGCAATAGAGTCAGATAAGACATATGGAATGGCATGGTACAACAAAGCATGTTTCTTATCACTGTTAAATCAAGTACCAGAATCACTACAAGCACTAAAACACGCCATAGAAATTGATGTTAAAAATGCTAGAAAATCAATTAGAGACAAAGACTTTGTCAACGTAAGGATTGAAGAAGGATTCAAAAGAATTGAAGAAGTTGTCGTTCTAGAATCAGTTAAACAAGGATACCACACAATAGGGGCAATTGTTTGGACAACATTCTTAGATAAAATTGATGCAGAAAAAGCTTTAAGAAAATTACTAGAAAAAGGATTAATTGTACAAAATGAAAAACGTGACGGTCTAAGTAAAATACCAATTTATGATCTTTCAGATAACTTTGCAGAAAAAGTAGGTAAAGAAAAAATAGGATTATTTGGAATTACAAGAAAGAAACTTCCAAAGCCAGTTAAAAATTTGAAAATAATGAGCGAAACAATTCAATCTGCAAAAGAAGCAATTGAAGAAGCAGATATAGAGAAAGCAATACAGGCTTTTGATCAATTTATTGATCCAGCAAAATCAGGAGAACAAATGATAGAGAATTTCTTTGAAGCTCATAGAGAAATAAGATTATGGAAAATAAGATTAAGTGATAGGGGCGTAGATTACATGATCGATAATAAAGATAAGATGATAGAGGTTTTAGAAAATGTTGAAGTTACAATTACTAAAAAACTTAGAGACGAAATAGCCTAATCTAACCTATAGATAAATTCAAGTAACCAAATCGTTTTATTTTTGAGTAAAGGTATTTCTAAATTATTCGGCAGATAAATCCCAATAATTGGCATCTTCTTGTTTGTCAGTAGGTTTTTCTAAATTTTTCCATTCCTTAAATGATCTAACGTATAATTTTGTGTTAGATAGGCCTGCAGATTTAAGAGCATAGTATGCTAATCCAGATAAAGTACCTACACTTCCACAGTAAGTGATTATTTCAGAATCACCAGAAATAGCCCTATTATCAAATAATCTTTTCATGTCTTCTTTTGAGCGAAGTATTCCATCACTACTTGCTAGCGTACGATAAGGAAGACTAACAGCACCAGGAATATGTTGTTCAAGATAATTCAATCTCTCCCTATTATCAATTAAAATTACATCATCACGTAATTTTGCAGATTCCAGATAATCAGAAGTTGCTAAAATATTAGATTGTAAATTCATAGAATGTTCTTTGTTAGATATTTCAGGAGTTAGTGAATCAGTTTCCAATCCTAATGATTTCCAATTAGCATATGTTGTTTCAAGTAAAGTAACATCAGAGTGTCCAATCCATTCTAGAGTCCAAGCTACTCGAGATGCTAAAGCACCGAAAGTGTCATCATAAACAACAACAGGAGTTTCATCGTCTATACCCAGAGAATTTACAAGTTTCAAAACACGTTCAGGACTATCATCAGATAGCAGAGTAGCTAAAGGTAAATTTACAGAATTTGGAATATGATCTTGTTTGTAATCACCTTCACGTCTAACATCAATAACTCTAACACTCTTGTCTCGAATTTCAGAACGTAATGAATCAATATCAGTGGTAACTTTAACGGATGCAGTCAAGCAGCACATTCACCCTTACCAGTTTTTGTATGATAACTAGTATCACTACCATAATCAAGATAGAAATCAGGATCATCCTCTTTTGTTGGAGGAACAACAAGAGGTGCCAATATATTTTTGATGTCGGCAATAGATTTAATGTTAGAATCCTCACTGTCATTTACAATTCTATGAATCCAAGATTTCAAGGTGTCATCAGATTGTTTATTTTCTTTAAACATTTCAATTATTTTTAAAATGACAGGGATTACTCGTTTAGCTGGTACTCTAAGACATGTTTGGCCCAATGTAGTATCAGCATCAAAACGACCGCCAAGTGACATTTGATAATTTGGATACATGTCTTTTCCCAAACGACCGCCACCTCCAAAGAAACCAATTGTTGCAATACCATGCTGTGCACATGAGTTTGGACACCCACTAATTTTAATTGAAGAATCAGCGAGATCATCATCCTCGTCAAGTTTTAATTCAAGAAATTTTCTTTGAATTTCTTTTGCAAGTCTATGAGAGTTAGTTAATGCCAAATTACAAGAAGTGGTTCCAGAACAACCAACAGGCGTAGTCATAGTTAAGCCGCCAGATTTGGCCAAGCCATTTTCAAGAAGTTTAGAATATAATTTGACTAAATCATCTTCATGGACATATCTTAGTGCCACATTTTGAACAAATCCAGTTCTAGCCTTACCTTCAGAGGAGAATTCACGAATAAGAGTAGCCATAGAATTTAATTGGTTTGAAGTAATATCACCAGCCTCTAAAGTAATAAACACAGAACGGTACTCAGACTGTTTTTGTTTTATTGTATTTGTCTTAAGCCATCTAGCATATCCATCAGGAACTGAACTTCCACTTTCATCACTGATTTTTAGTGGACGCGTAATTTTATCAGGAGTTGTATCAACTTTTAGTTTAGTAACAACAGATTGAGTAGCTCTAACAATTGCCCTTTCTTTTAATACAAGGTTTTGAAATTTTTCCCAACCCATATCATTGACAAGGTAACGCATTCTATTTCTTGCAAGATTTTTTCTATCGCCTAATCTATCAAATATTCTCATGACAGCAATAGAAGTGTAAAGTAAATCTTCCTCAGGAGTAAAATCTTCTAACTGATGTCCAATAAATGATCTATTACCTAAACCACCACCAAGGAAAATTTTGAAACCTTTTTGTTCAGAACCATTAATTTGTTGAATTTCTGGAATTAATCCAACATCAACCATTCTCACCATTCCGTGTTTTTCACAGCAAGTGAAATTAAATTTGAATTTACGTGGAAGACTTTGCGCCATAGGGTTTCGTAAAAAGAATTTTGCAGTTGCAAGAGCATAAGGTGTAGAATCAAATTTCTCATCAGAACAAACACCAGACAATGGACTGCACATTACATTTCGTACAGAATTTCCACATGCTTCTCTTGAAGTTAGACCAACTTCAGCAAGAGACCTGAAGATTTCTGAAACATCCTCAAGGATTACCCAATGTAATTGAATATTTTCCCTTGTGGAAAAATGTGCACTACCTATAGAATATTGCTCACTAAGTCGAGAGAGAGTTTCAAATTGTTTAGGATAAATTTCACCAGCAGGTAATTTAACACGAACCATAGCATAATCACTAGTCATTCTAGTACCATATGCTCCATGTTGAAGTCTAAAGCGTCTGAAACTATCCTCATCATATTTTCCTTGACGATATAGTTTTACAGTATTAGCAAAATTATCAGCCTCATCAATTCTAGCCCAATTAATTTTAGGTTTAGCAGAATCAACTGAAGATGGTTTTAATTTAGAAATACTCAATATAATGAAATTCAAGTTAGTTTGGTTATAAATTTTTTATATTAGGGCATTTTAGGATAAAAAAATCAAGATGCAACCAAAATTTTCCAGTTTATTTACGCATAATAATTAAAAATAATTAGTATAACCTAATTTTAAAATGTGCGAAAGTATTAATGGATAATAAAAATAGTTACGTTATGCAAGAGCCAACATTAGCAGAACAATCTACAAAAATATTCACAGATGTTCGTGAAGTTGTAATCACACGTGCTATTGCAAATGAATTTCATGAAGTTTTAGATGATAGAGCAGAATCAGACGTAATAATTATCGGTGCAGGTCCTGCAGGATTAACAGCTAGTAGAGAGCTTTCAAACATGGGTTACAAAGTTTTAGTTATTGAACAAAATAATTACTTAGGCGGAGGATACTGGTTAGGAGGATATATGATGAATCCAGTTACAGTTAGAGAACCTGCACAAAAGTTTTGGGATGAACTAGGAATTCCATACAAAAAAGTTGCAGAGGGATTATACTTGACACCAGGACCACATGCAGTATCAAAATTAATTGGAGCAGCATGTGATTCAGGAGTAAAATTTTTACAACTTACAAAGTTTGATGATTTAGTCTTAAAGAACGGAAGAGTGGCAGGAATTGTAGTTAACTGGATGCCGGTTTCAGCATTACCACGAAACATTACATGTGTTGATCCAATAGCATTAGAAGCAAAAATAGTAGTTGATGCATCAGGTCATGATTCAGTAGCAGTGAAAAGGCTAGTAGATAGAGGACTAGCAGAATGGAAAGGAATGGAACCAATGCACGTCAATGATGGAGAAGAGCACGTAGTGAATAAAACAGGTGAAATTTATCCAGGATTAGTTGCAGCAGGAATGTCAGTTACTGAAACTTACGGATTGGCAAGAATGGGACCAACGTTTGGTTCAATGCTATATTCAGGAAAGAAAGCAGCACAAATAGTAGCTGAGAAACTAAAAGAGTTAGAGAGATAAGTAATTAATAAAATAATCATACCATAGTGAAAATTTCAAAAATAATATTATACAATGAACCTTCAGTTCCAGAAATAGACATTAGAAATATAGAAAAATTTATTCTAAATACATTTCAAATTAAAACGGAAATAAGAAACAATATTTTTGAAAATTTAAATCAAAAAATGTGTGAAAATATTGCCAGTAGTAGAATCTTTAACTTAAAAAAAATATTTCAAAGACACATTCCATCGAGAGAAGAAATTCTAATTGAATCAGAAAATAATGACATGTCAAATAGAGAAGAAATGACACTCTATGACGGAATTGAATTAAATAAAATAATTGCAGAATTAATTCCAAGTGAGGAAAAAAATCAAGATGTTTTAAACATAATTTTTACAAATAAACTCACATGTACATTTGATCAAAATGATTTTAGATATCATGCAAGAGCATGGGTTGGATCAAATCCAATAATAATTTCAACTACAGGCACAGTTGAAGCCCCTGCCAAACCCAAACAATACTATCTAGATCTAATGACGAATTTTTCAAAAGAGGAAATTGAAGAAATTAAGAAAAAATACAAAGGTCAATTTTTAGAATATGGAGATTCCAGAATGTCAGATATTATTGAAGGATATGTATTACAAGCAATATTTTACTATGAAACAGGAGATGCTTTTTGTGACAATAATCAATGTAGATTGTTTAATGCCCATTGGCAAAAAGATCTTTTCATTTCACAAATAGATAATAAAAAAATGTGTAAAAAACACGAAGAGTGCATGATAAAAATTAGAAATAAAATATCATAGAATAGTATATTGACTTAAATTATTGAAATAAAGACGTTATACACTATGATGTCAGCAGATTCAGGAGAAGCAGTATTACAAACAAGTAATGACGGCCCAAAAATACCAGATGCAAAGAAAACTAAATTTGATGTGATAATCATTGGTGCAGGGCCATCAGGATATACTGCAGGAATTTATTGTTCAAGAGCAGGTTATGACACTTTAATTTTATCGGGATTACTGCCAGGGGGACAGCTAGTCAACACTACAGAAGTTGAAAACTATCCAGGATTTGAGAATGGGATAATGGGCCCAGATTTAATGATAGAAATGAGGAAACAGTCTCAAAGAATGGGAACAACTATTGTGGACGATGTAGTAGTGGATACGGATTTTAGACGTGAACCTTACAAAGTACTGACAAGTTCTGAAGAATACGAAGCACGAGCAGTAATTATTGCAACAGGTGCAAATCCAAGAAAAATGGGAATTGAAGGAGAAGAGGAATTTTCAGGTAAAGGAGTATCATATTGTGCAACATGTGATGGGCCATTCTTTAGAAACATGGAACTTGTCGTGGTAGGCGGAGGAGATTCAGCAATTGAGGAGGCAACATTTCTAACAAAATTTGCAACCAAAATTCACGTAGTGCACAGAAGAGGAGAGTTGCGTGCAAGTAAAGTAATGCAAGAAAGAGCCATGAATAATGAAAAAATACAGTTTCATTGGAATTCAGAAGTAATTCAAATTAAAGGTGATCAAAAAATGCAGCAAGCAGTATTAAAAAATCTAAAAACAAATGAAGAAAAAACAATTGACGTAGGAGGATTATTTGTTGCAATTGGACACATACCAAATACACAATTATTCAAAGGTCAAATAGATCTAGATGATGAAGGGTACATCGTATTAAAAAATAAAACACATACAAACATGGAGGGGATTTTTGCAGCAGGAGATGTACACGATAGAAGCTATAGACAAGCAATCACAGCCGCAGGGTTTGGATGCATGGCTGCAATAGATGTGGATAAATTTTTAACAGAAAATGCAGACAAATAAAAAAGTACAGTGTAAGAAGTGTTTGAATAAGTTTTATCAAAAAGAAATATACACGATTCAACAATTTCAATATAAAAAAGAACCCAAATACAAATGGACAATAGTTTTTTTTAAAAAATTAAAAATAGATGAGTGGGATTCATTTTGTGAAGAATGTATTATGAGTTATTCAAAAAAAGTAGATGATGTTTGGAATAAGCAAAAAAGTCAAGTTCTTTAGTACGAATCAAAAATAATTAATTAATGAGTTATGATTCTGAAAATATTAAAAATATCATTGGTAAAAAAAGTAAAAAATTAGCAGAATTAGGTTCAATTCTAGCAAAAAATCAATTTACATATAAAATTCAAGAAAAAACAACAAAAGAGTATTGGGAGAAAAGAGTCCAAGAATTAAAAAAATATGATGAAACAAGTTTAGCATATTACAATGAAATACAAAATATCATGAATTTAGTTAACAAAGATGAAGCACAAACATATCTGCTACATATCAGCAAATTTCGTCAATTATCGACAGATCTAATAAAAACAATGGAAAAAATTAAAGAAAATCCCTCAATCATAGATTCTAAAGATAAGCAGCAAAGTCTTTGGAGCAAGGAAGTTAAAAAGAAAATATTAGAAATAAGTAAAAATTGTGTAGAACATGAAAAATATATGAATAGTGTTTTTAGGAAATTTTATGAAATAAACATAAAAGAAATTTTAGACAAGTAAGGTTATTTCATTTTTTTAATTTGAAGTGTAGTTGTACTGCCATCCTTAGTCAAATTTAATAATTCATGACCATTTCTGGTAACCCATCTGGAAATATCTTCTTCAGCATCAGGATCATCAGCAGAGACACTAATAATTTGTCCAACTTGCATTCGTTCAATTTCAATTTTAGTTCTAAACACAGGTTCAGGACAAAATAATCCGGTTGCATCTAATTTTTTTTCATTTGATTCAGACATTGGTATCTATACATAAAGAATGATTTCTTATATTAAAATCTAATCAAGAAATAACTAATTAATTTAATATTTGTTCATACACACATTGTAAAAGAAATAAGATTGAAATATTATTTAAAAAGATCCTCATTTTCAGGACGAATTAAATCATGAATTGTATTAGATCCAACATTAAATGAATAATTACGAACTATAGCTACAGGACATTTTTTTGTTTTACCCATAACAAGTTCTGTAGCAGAAGAAAGCTCATCAGCAACAGCAATGGCCGTAATACGTAAAATGCGTTCAAAAGAATCCAAAGTTCCAGCATAATCTAAAATAGGATTCAGACCAGAAATTCCAATAGCACAGTTAGTTTGTCCCATTCTAAAGGGTCTGCCAAAAGTATCAGAAATAATTACAGCAACACTCTTGCCAGTTTTATTCAAAATACTTGTTCGAATTATTTCCGCAGATTTATCAGAATTTATAGGCAGTAATGTTGCAAATCCACCAATAACATTACTTTCATCAATTCCGGCATTTGCACAAATGAATCCACTATTAGTTTCCACAATAATTAAACCATTTTTTAGCCTAACAATTCTTTTTGATTCAGATAAAATTAATTCGACAAGTGCGGGATCTTTGTTGTACTGAGAACTAATACCTTGAGCCAACAAAGACGGAGACACAGTAGATAATTCCACCATCCGGCCTTCTTGCTTTGAGATAATTTTTTGAGCAATTACAAGAATGTCACCATCAAGTATGTCACCAGAATTTAAAATCAGTTCAGATAAATCATCATCTGTAGTAATTTCTTTTTCAATTGGAATTGGAATGATTTGCAATTATAATATTTAAAAAATCGGACTAAAAAATTGTTTATGCGGTAGGAAGGTCTAACTTAAGATGTTTATTGATAATACCCAGAATTTTAGATAAATCTTTTTCTTCCAATGTAGTGGTAGCCAAGTCTTTAACTAAATCCTGTGCCCTGTATGCAATACCAAGACCACAAATATCAAATAATTTAATATCATTTGCACCATCCACAACACAAACAATATCTTCTTTGTTTTCACCCCATTCAGCAATTTTTATTTTTGCAGATTTTGATTTATCAGAATCAACATTAATTTTAACGCCATCAAGTTTACCATCTTTAAAAATTAAATCATTACAATACACATAATCAAAACCCAATTCTTTTTGTAATTTATCCATCATCAGCGTAAAACCACCAGAAACAGCCATAATTTTCCAACCTGCAGCTTTTAAGATTCTACATGCTTCTTTTGCGCCAGGCATTATAGGTAGACTATCAGCAACTTCCTGACATACTTTTTCATCTAATCCCTTTAATGCAGCAACTCTAGTTCGAAGTCCCTCTTCCCAATTTATTTTACCTTGAATTCCTTGTTTTGTAATTTCCCAAATTTCGTCTTCTTTGTTTAATTTTTCTGCAAGAATTGGAAGGTATTCTTCATCATACAAAACGCCTTCAACATCAAAAATTACTAACAATTGGTTTCTGATTTGCAAAAAAATACTAATTATATTAAAGTTTAAACTTTTTCAAGATCAAAAAAACGTTAGTAATAAATCACCGATCATTGTGATATCTGATATGGGCGAATTAGAACATAAATACGAAGTTGATATTCAATCACGAGAAGGAAGACAAAAACTCCCAGATGATGTAAAAGAGGAATTAAAATCATCAGGAATGATGGATGAGAAAGGAAAATTGAAATTAAAAGGAGTTAGCCCTAAAATGCTTAAAAAAATGAAACAGGAATTTGTAGATTGCCCAGTTTTAAAAGAAGATATTCACTTCATTCAATGTTTTGTTTGCCCAAACTTCCAAAGTAGAGTCATGGGAAAGGTCCTCTGCAAAGGGGATTCACTGTAATAATCAATCAATCTAAAACATTAAGATTCTCACGAAAGGCTCATTAGTTAAATTAATTCTTTGAATGTTAGTTTGAGTAAAGAAGACATTGGAATTACAGTTTCAAAAAAAGAAGATTTCAGTGAATGGTACACACAAGTAGTTCTCAAAGCCAAGCTTGCAGATTATGCTCCAGTTAAGGGACTTATTGTACTTAGACCAGATGGGTATTCCATTTGGGAATCATTAAGAAACACATTTGATAAAAAATTTGCAAATAATGGAATCAGGAATGGATTTCTACCCATACTCATTCCAGAATCATTATTAGGAAAAGAACAAAAACACTTTACAGGATTTAACCCTGAAGTATTTTGGGTTACTCATTCAGGAGACAACGAGATAGGAGATAGACTCGCATTGAGACCAACATCTGAAACTTTAGCGTATACTTTGTATGCCAAATGGATTCAAAGTTGGAGAGATTTACCATTAAAAATTAATTTTTGGAACACTGCATTAAGAGCAGAAATTAAAGGAACAAAGCCATTTCTTAGGACATCAGAATTTTTGTGGCAGGAAGGACATACAGTACACACAACACAAAATGAAGCAGAAGAAGAAGTGATGAAAATTTTAGAGATTTATAAAAAAACTGTGGAGGA
>JACNFV010000088.1 GCA_014384445.1 Candidatus Nitrosopumilus sp.
TCTCTTTGGAGCTGCTTTGCGTTTTACTGCTGCTTTTCTCTTTGGAGCTGCTTTTGCTTTAGATGATGCTGCTTTTCTCTTTGGAGCTGCTTTGCGTTTTACTGCTGCTTTTCTCTTTGGAGCTGCTTTTCTAGTAGCTGTTTTTTTTGGTGCTGCTTTTCTAGTTGCAGCTTTTCTTTTTGTAGCCATGTTAAAATCGATATTTTCATTGTTTTTCAGTGGTTAAACTAAAAAAATTTACACAATGTGATCACAATTTGTAAAGTAATTTTTTGTCTAAAAATTATCTGTGATCGTATTTTATTGATGTTATTCTTCATTTTTTACTTTCATTAACACATTAGTTTTTTTTTAACAACAAATGATATCTTTTTTTAAAAATTACGCCCACTATTTTATATTTCTAAAACTATTTTCTTACTTTCTATTTTTTTAAATTCAATTATTTTCTATCTTTTTGATCTGTTTTTATTTTTTTAATACAATTATGGCCCTGGTCTTTTAATTATTGTAATTACATCTTCATCCAACATGATGTGGGTTAATCCTACTCTTTGTCCTCCAAATTTTACGCTCTTACCCCAAACTAATCCGTATCTGAATTGTCTTTTCAATCTACGATGCATTTTATTACAAATATCCTCTACTGTGTCCCCCTCTCTTGCAATAAATGGTTCTTTAAAGTCTGCTTCTTCCCCTTTCGGTTTCATGTATATCCTAATGAATTTTAATTTTTCATATATTTTTTCTTTTAAAATTTCTATGTTGATATCTGAGTTTGCTGACACTTCTATTACATTTGATTTTATTTTTGTTTTTAAATCCGCTAGGAATTTCTCGTCTACTAAATCTATTTTATTTAAAACTGTAATTGCTTTTGAATAACTAATGTTTCCTGCAATATGATCTGCAATTTGTTCTGATGTGATATCTTCTCTAACAACAACTCGTGCACTGACTAATCCATAAAGGTGAAGAATATCTTTGAGGTGTTTTTCTGTAATTTTTGTAAGCTTGGTTTGTTGTGCAATTGCAATACCTCCCATTGATGCTTTTTCAATTGTTATGTTTGGTGGTAATTGATTTAGTCTAATTCCTATGTTTCCTAATTCGTTAGTCAACACATCTTCGTGGTATGGCTGGAACACATCTAATATCAGTAAAACTAAATCTGCAGTTCTTGCAACTGATAAAATTCTTTTTCCTAATCCTTTACCTGTTGATGCTCCTTTGATGATTCCTGGAAGATCTAAAACTTGAATATTTGCACCGCGATAGTTCATCATTCCTGGAACTACTGTTAGTGTAGTAAATTGAAATGCACCTATTGTAGAATTTGCACCAGTCATTTTATTCAGTAATGTTGATTTTCCAACACTTGGTAATCCTATGAACACTACTGTTGCATCCCCAGTACGTCTTACATCAAAACCGTCCTGTTTCATTCCAGATTTTTTAGTAACTTCTGCTTCTTGCTCTCTTTTTAATTTAGCAATTTTTGCTTTTAGTAATCCTATGTGGTGCTCAGTTGCTTTGTTGATCTGAGTTCTTGCCATCTCGTCTTGAATGGATTTAATTTTTTCAGGAATTCCCAATATTGTTCACTTCTTACAATATTCTTTTCCATTAAAACCGTAGCACTTTGTTATTTTTTGCTAGGTTTGATGTGACTTCTGTATTGGTCATTTTAACATGAATTGTTCTAACTGCTGAAACTTGTTTCATTTTTTAATAGTGATTTTTTATCCACTTATGTGAAGAAATTTTTAATTTATTTCAGTGCTTTTCTAATTTTATCATTGTATTTCATTTTGACTGTATTCATTTTACCATCTGAATTCTTAATGACTGAACAATTGGTCCCTGAACCCCATTTTGCAGCCACTATTTCTGAAAATAATATTACTCTGGGTGATTCCTTTCGTCTTGATATTGTTTCAGTGAACAACGGTGATTATGCTGATATTCATATTGTTTCTGTAGCCTTTCCAGATCTAACTATGGTTGATGATGTTGTACAGATTGCCACTTATGATTTCACATTGTCTCCTTCCTACATCCATGTTGATGAGGAGATTGGATCAAATTACAGTGGAGGCGTTGAAACAACCTTTGCACAATATCCTTCTATTGAAGCAATGAGTAGACCCCTAAAACCTGACGTGCAAACCCATTTTGATCTTATTATCACTCCTCAGGAATTGGGTATTTTCAATATCTACGTTAAATCTATTGGAATTCCTCATACAAGTGATCTTTCACATTATCCTTATTCTGGATTTTTAGATCATCAAAATGAATATGTTTCAGTTTATTCGGTAAGTGTAAATCCCTAATATTTTGTAAATGATAATTGACAATATGACAATTTCAACCTCAAAACCATCTGAAACTTTTCTAAAATCTAGATCTCAAATTATTTTTCTGACTGGGAGTATTTTGACTAGTCTTGGAATTCTTTTAGTAACTGTTGGTGGAAGTTGGGATATTACAAATCATTTACTTAGTAAACCTGAAACATTTGCCTCTCCTCCTCACGCTTTGATGTATTCTGGAGTTGCTGTAACCTTGGTTGGTGTTGTTTTATCATTCGTCGGTTGGAGGAATTTACAAAAATTTAAGAATTCTTATTTTTTATCACTTAAAATTAAATTAATTGGTATTGGACTGCTTACCGGCGCTGGTCCTTTTGATTTTATCTGGCATTCTTACTTTGGTTTGGATGGATTGCTAAGCCCTCCTCATTTTACTTTGATTACTGGGATGTTCTTATGCAGTATTGGTGGGATGATTGGAATTTCCAGATACCTGAAATTACATAATTCTAAACCTATTTCAAAATATTTGTTAATTTTAGCTGTGATTCCTGTTTGGCTATCTGCTTCTGGAATAATATCCTCGCTCTCTTTGCCTTTTTCCAGTACTGATTTTTTTCAATTTAACCCTGAACCTACGTTTGCTTTTATTGTTGCATCTTTGGCATATCCTTTTTTGATTTCATTTTCACTTTTCATGGTTTTTAGATTGTCCAATTACCAATTTGGACTTGTGAGTATTTTGGGTGGTTTGTTTTTACTAATTTATAGCTCCACTGCAATTGTTCCTAATTTTGCAATGCTTGACACTGTTCAATTTTATTCTCTTAACTTGATTCCCTTTGTAATTACAGATATATTTCTAAAACTAAATCGCTCTAAACTTTCTCTGTTCTTTAGCGGTGGTTTGATCGGCTCTGTATTCTATATGGTGTATTATCCATATGTGATGTATACCTACAATGAAATTTTATTGGGCAAACTGGTCTCTCCAAGTTTGATCTATTTTGTTTATTTTGAATTAATTGAAACTGTATTACTTTACACTTTAATCCCATCTATCGTGATGGGTATTCTAGCTGTAGCACTATCCGCTAAAATTGCAAAAAAGATTTTGTTCAACTAATTATTAGGTGTAGCAAAAGTGTCCTAAAGTTAGAATCATTGATTTTTGTTAGAATTGAAACTAAAGGTATACATGAACGATAGGCCAATCATAGGTATGACTAAGAAATTACCTCAAGGACATAATATTGGTGGCGGAAATAGACAGAAAAGACGTCAAGCCTACAAATTAGAGAAAAAAAATTCTGAATAAAATTACAAATTTTTATTAAAATAATTTTTTCATTCCTGTTTTGTTAAACTCTATGTTTTCCCATATTCTTACATTGACCAAATGTGCAATCTACTGTAACAAAGTTTTACTTGTTTAGTAACGGAATAGGTGAAACATGTTATTATTTAGTTAGAACAATCAGATTTTATGAAAAAGAAAACATTCGCAGTGGATATTGATGGAACTATCACTGAAAATGGTGGCGGTAGAATTCATTTGGATGCATTAGAAGCACTTCGAAGGTTAACCAACATGGGTCATGATGTAATTTATGTCACTGGTAGATCTTCTGTTGAGGCATACTTGCTTTCAGTCTATGGTGGAACTAAAAAAATCGCAGTTGGTGAAAACGGTGGTTGTATTGCTATGGATGCTGATGATCATGTTTTGTTGGGAAATATCGATGAATGTAATACGGCATTTGATTTAATTAAAAATAATATCGAAGGTGTGCAAAAAAAACATGTATTTCCTAGATTAACTGAAGTTGTTTTAGAACGAACTTTTGACATGGACGCTGCACGAAAAATCCTCTCTGAAAACAATGTTGATGTTAATTTGTCTGATAGTCAATATGCCATTCATATTAATTCAAAAGGTATCGACAAAGGAACCGGGTTTGCAGAAATAATGAAAAAATTTAATATTTTAAAAGATGATGTTATTGCAATTGGCGATAGTGCTACTGATGTTCCTTTGTTTAAAGTTGCAAAAACTAGTATTGCTTTAGGTAATGCCTCTGATACAGTACGTTCCGAGGCTACTATGACTGTCTCTGGATACAGTGGAGATGGTGTTCTCGAGGCACTAGATAAATTAGCACCTAAATTATCTGAGATATAGTATGACATTTCAATTAATACTTGATGAAATTAAAAATAACCTTAAAAAAATACTGGATGATCTTTCCATCTCTGATGTAAATTTTACTGTTGAAGTTGCAAAACCTGGATTTGGCGATGTCAGCTCTAACCTTGCATTCTTACTTGCAAAGGAACTCAAAAAAAATCCAAAAGAAATTACTCAAATGCTATTTGAAAAATATTCTCAATGCTCCCGTATACTTGTTTTAAAAACTGAAGCGCATCCATCGGGGTATCTTAACTTTTTTGCTGATTGGACAAAATTAAGCAAACTAATCGTATCTGAATCATACCTTGATACCTATGGCGCTGTTGACATTGGAAATAATTCAAACATCATAGTTGAACATACAAGTGTAAACCCTAACAAAGCTCTACACATTGGCCATATTCGAAACATTGTGGTTGGTGACACTGTTTCCAGAATTTTAACCAAGGCAAATTATAAAGTTAATGTCCTTAATTATATCGACGATTCTGGTTTACAAGTTGCTGACATTATTGTAGGTTTCAAACATTTTAAATTTGATGAAGAACCTCCAAATGGAAAAAAGTTTGATCATTATTGTGGTGATGATGTTTATGTTAAGACGACTCAAAAATACGAACTTGATTCTTCTTTACAAGACATTAGAAAAAATACTTTGAAAGAACTTGAAGATGGTGATTCCGAAACTGCGGCATTTGGTGATATGATTACTAGAAAAGTTCTAGCAGGTCAATTACAAACATGTTGGAATCTGAATGTGTCTTATGATTGCCTTAACTTTGAATCTCAAATTATCCGTTCAGGATTGTGGTCAAAAATCTTTGAAAAACTCAAAGAAATGGGGCTCATAGAATTTGAAAATGAGGGTAAAAATGCTCAATGCTGGGTAATTCGTGGCGATGATAATGAAGATGACAAGGTAATTGTTAGAAGTAACGGTACTGCCACCTACATTGCCAAGGATATACCATATGCTGCATGGAAATTAGGATTGCTGGATGATCCATTCTACTATCAAAAATACGATGCCACTCAGCCTAATTCTAAAACTCTATGGCAAACTAGTTTGAATAATGATTCCGCTACTCCTCAAAATTTCACTGCTCAGAAAGTTGTAACTGTAATTGATTCGCGTCAAGAAAGATTACAAAAAATTATCACCACACTGATGGAAAAGTTCAATTCAATTCCTGACAGTTATGTTCATCTTGGCTATGAATCTGTAACATTAAGTTCTGATACTGCAAAAACTCTTGGATTGGAAACTGATGGCAAGCAAGCTCAAATGTCTGGCAGAAAAGGTGTGTATGTCAGTGCTGATTCTGTATGTGAACTTTTAAAACAAAAAATTACCGAAGAAACTAAAAAGCGACACCCTGAAATGGAAGATTCAGAAATTGAGAAAATTGCACAATCTGTTTCAATTGGAACTTTGCGTTACGAAATGATTAAACAAGATTTGGATAAAATAATTACATTTGATTTGGCAAAATCTCTTAGTTTGGAAGGTGACACTGCTCCGTACATACAATATGCATATGCTAGAGCGTCAAGAATTTTGGAAAAATCTGGAATTACGCCAACCACTGATGTTGACTTCTCATTACTTCAAGAAAAATCTGAACTTAATTTAGTTAAAACAATTGGTCTTTTTAATTTACAAGTTAGAGACGCTGCAAACAATTTTGCTCCCAAGGTAATTGCTAGATACTGTCATGATTTGGCAGTAGCCTTTAACTCGTTTTATGAACACGTAAAAGTTTTAGACTCTGACAATGATGAGTTGAAATCCTCACGTATTTGCTTGGTTAATTCATTCAACATTACTTTGGAAAAGGCACTTGATCTACTTGGAATCTCTGCTCCAAATAGAATGTGATTTTTAGGTAAATTTGTGCCTATTTTCATCATTTTGATGTGATTACAATAATTCATTTTTACTTCTCAATCTTCTTAAGTCTAAAATTTTATTAAAAAAATTATGAGATTCATTCTAATTATTTTGATTATTGCTTTAGTTAGCATTGTAATTGGAACTGTTGGTTTTGAATATTACAATCAGTATGCTCAAGAGCGTGAACTGGAAAGTTTGATTGTTTCATGCATGGAACAATTTGGTCACTATAGTGATAAACTTGTAAATTGCTTAAATGACAATTCTCTATCTAAACCTTAGATTGAATTTTACCACTATCCAGTTTCATTAACATTCTTGATATACTTTTATTTTAAAATTCACTCATGGTGATGAAATTAGATGACAAGAAAACTTTGCTGTTGGGATTATCCCTTACATTGGGTATAACTGTCTTTGGTGGATTTATCATAATGACTTTTTTGATGCCTCACTGTAAGGATGTAATGTGTTGATTATGAAATATTTTATCATCACCCTTAAGTTATGATTGAATCTATTAGACACATGAATTGTTTTGTTTGTGGAAAAGAAAAAAAAGATTTTGAAGTGTGGTCAAACAAATTAGTTATTGGCATTACATTTGATTCAAATTTTCAAAACAATGACGTCATATCCAACATGTCTGATAAATCTATAATTTGCCATCAATGCATTATTGAGATTCAAAATAAAGTGAAAGATGATTTGGATTGCAAATAATATTCGTCAGATAGAGATTGGAAAAGTTTGTACTATTTTTTATATTTTGATTTTAATTCTTAATTGCTCGTTTATGTTTTCTATGACACTTGCCATGATGTCTAAATTTGTTGTAAAGAATCCTCTGTACTGACCATCTCCCATATCTTCAGCGACTAGGCCAAATGGACCTTTTTCACCTTTTGTGACTACAATCCACATCGGTGAGATATTTGTTCCATCACAACTAACCACTTCTGCGGATGCTGGGTGAACAACTAAATCTGGATTATTAAAATTTCCAATTATCCATGCTTTTGAAATTTTAGTGAGAATTTCTCTATACCTATCTTCAACATACTTGTATCTAGCTTCAGTCTCAAAAGTTGCTAACAGTGGAGTATTATGTTTTACCGCATAATTTTCTAATAGTATGCTGAGTCTGTAAAGTTCTTTTTTATCTGTTTTAAAATTAACATAATTTGCTTTTTGATATTCTTCCAAGGTCCATAATATGTTATGGTCTGTAAGATCTGTATTTTTTACTTCTGTAAATTTTGGAAATTTATTCCATATGTCATCAATAAAGTTCACATAATGATTTCTCATGTACTTGTTGATTTTTTTATGTATATAATGCACTGATGATTTTTTGGTATAGTGCCAACTTCTTTTTTATTTATTTTATTTTTGTGATTTAAAAATTAATTTCGTTTTTTGTGCTTCAATCTTATGGGTTAGCATTGGTTTTGGATATTCTAAATCTGTTGGAAATTTTTCCCATAACTTGTGAATTATTTTTGGCTCTATTTTTTCTAATTCTGGAACCCATTTTTTAATATAATCACAATTCAAATCAAATCTTTCTTGTTGTCTCCATGGATTAAAAATTCGAAAATAAGGCACTGAATCACACCCTGTGGAAGCTGCCCACTGCCAATTACCTGAATTGACTGCTGGATCATGATCAATTAATTTTTCTTCAAAATATTTTTCTCCTAGCCTCCAATCCATGTGTAGGTCTTTAGTTAGAAATGATGCTACAACCATTCTGACTCTGTTATGCATAAATCCTGTTTGGTTTAACTGTCTCATTCCTGCATCAACAATTGGAAATCCTGTTTCCCCTTTACTCCATTTTTTAAAAGATTCTTTGGATTTTGACCACGGGATTTTTTGAAATTTTTTCCTAAATGTTGTTTTTTGCGCGTATGGAAAATGAAACAAAATATGGCTGAAAAATTCCCTCCAGTATATTTCCCCCATTATGGTATGATCTGAGCCTAAAACTTCCTTGATTTCTTTATGGACCTCTCTAACTGAAATTGTTCCAAATTTGTTATGTGCTGAAAGCATTGTTGTTTGGTTTAACCCTGGAAAGTCTCTAACTTTATCATAATCTCTAAATTTATCTAAATTCTTCAAAATTTTTAATGCCTCTTTACGTCCTCCTATGATTTGATTATTTTTTATTTTAGACTTTTTAATTTCATTATTTGAGATAATTTCTTTCGAATAGTTTTTTTGAATATTTTTGATGATTTTTTTAATTGGGAATTGTCTTGCTTTTTTATAAAAAAATGAATAAATTGTATATGGTGAACCTTCATTAGTTTTTATTTCATTTGGATTATGAAGTAAAAAATCTAATGTACTGTGAAACGATATTTTATTTTTTTTACAAATTTGAAATATTTTTTCATCTCTACGCTGTGCATAATTTGTAAAATCTGTGTTAAGAAATATGGCGTTTAACTTATGTTTCTTAATTATTTCATCTGTTATTTTTTCTGGCTTTCCTTCTAGTATTTGTAAACTTGTTCCTTTTTTCTTTAATTCATTATCTAGTTCTCCTAGTGATTCGTTAAGAAACGACCACCTAAATTCTGAATCTTTTAATTTTTTTATTATATTCTCATCATAGATGAAGCATGGGATTACTTCTTCTGAATTTTGAAGAGCTTCTATTAGTCCTACGTTGTCTTCTATTCTTAAATCTCTGCGGAAGATAAATAATGATTTTTTATACATTGGATTTTTTAATTTTTAATGTTTATTGAATATCAAATTTAGAATTCAATGTCGTTCCCATTACGTTTAGGGCATGTCTGCATACATTGGAATTAAGTGTAAAGAAACCTCTGAACTTTCCATCTTCATATTCTTCTGCTATTAATCCAAATGGGCCGTATGGTCCTCTTGTAATGACTGTCCATACATTTGCTAAATTGGTATTGCTACAACTTAGAAATTCTGAATTTGGTATTATGACGTCTGCTGGTATCACCTCATCATCAAAATCAGCAATTATCCATACTTTTGGCATGTCTGCAACCATCTTTTGATATCTTTCTTTAACGTATGAGAATTTTGCAATTTTTTCAAATGTAGCTAATAGTGGTTCTTTGTGTTCTTGTGCATAGTTTTCGATCATTCTACTGAGATGGTACAATGGTTTTCTATCTGCGTCAAAATTATGATAACCTGCCTCGATGAATTGTTCCAATTTCCATATTGGTAAAATTTGGTTATCTAAGTTATGCCATTCAGCTAATTGTGGAAACTCTTCCCATATTTCATGTACAAAGTCACCATAAGGATTTTCCATAATACAATTGATAATAAAATCTGATATAAATTAATTTTATTGATTGATACTAGTGCCAATTATTTTTAAAATTTACGATTCTTTTTATTCTATAACCATATCAATTAGATTATGTCTAGATATGAGAAACTTCTTCATATGCTGATGGATTATGATGTAACGATTCTGTTCACTGCTATTAGTGATACTTCTGGAAATATTCTATGGAATACTATTAGAGATGATTCAAAAGTTAAAGTTCCTTTACCTGAAATTAAGAAAACTCTTGTTCGTGAATCTGTTGATTGGATTGCACGTTGTAAAATTGAAGATTCTGATGATCTTGGTAGAGCACTATATCACATTGCATCTTTTGAAAAAATTAAACAAGTCACTGTTCCACTTGATGCATTTCATTTGTTGATGGTTTATGTTGATAATACTCCTCTAACCAAAACAAAAACAAAAAGTTATGGTCGTTATGTTGAAATGGGTAAAATAATGTCCATTATTGATTTCGTCAACACTTTTGAGGAGTAATTTTTTTATGGAAAATTACTTAGCACTAGAATTAAAAATTTCGGATATTATATTAAGTAAAATGTTGGTAGAGAACTAATGGAAAAATATCAACAACTTTTGAACATGATAATGGATTTTAATGAATCTGTTAGATTTGCAGCTGTATCTGATGGGAATGGTGAATTACTTTGGAACAGTCAAAGAAATGGAGTTTCAAACATCGTTCCTATAGAAAAAACAAAATCTACTATGTCTAGATCTAGATCAGAATGGGATGAGTATGCCTCATCTTCTGAGCACATTGGTAATGGTTTGTATTCTATCACTTCTTATTCAAAAATTAAACGAATTACTATTCCTCTTTACGACGGTAATATGCTATTCATCAGTGTTGATAACAAACCTATGAAAAATGCAAAAAATACTAGTTACGGCCATCTTGTTCAAATGGGAGAAATTCTTTCAATTGTTGAATTCGTTGAATCTAAAAATTTTTAATTTTATTAAATTGAAATACTTTTATTTTTTGATTTTAAATTCTGTTTCATATTGACAGATAGTTTTGTTGCTAAATGTAGAAAATGTACTTCTAGAATTATTATTCCTGACCAGGGTCCTTGCACTGATTTAGAATATATGGATTACATCAATGCTTATGGAAAACAATGTGAATGCGGAAAAAATGACTGGGAATTAATTTCAGGTTAATTTTTTTTAAAATTAATTCTTTTTTCTAGGTCTTCGACGTGGATTTAACTCATAAAATCTTTCGATATTGTCCAACCATTGCTTAGTTTCAGGTAATCGTGAACGTGCATGAGGTCTCTTTCCATTAGTTGACAACATTTCACTGTGATCCTTGTAGAACTCATCTATCTCTTTTACTAGCACATCAAGAAATTCTGATGCCTCCATGGCTTCAGTACCTTTAGGTTCTCTGTGAGTCATAATGGATTTGGCTAA
>JACNFV010000051.1 GCA_014384445.1 Candidatus Nitrosopumilus sp.
ATGTCAAAAGTTTGTCCAACTCACGGTGAATGTGAGGAATTATACTTTGGTTCTTATGAAATGTACAAGAAATTCAGTACATACTGGATGGATGGCAAGGGTGCTCATTCTCCAAACGTAATGATTGACAAATGTTCATGTCCAAATAATTGTGGATTGTGCTCAAACCACCTATCTCACAGTGGATTGGCAAACATGATCGTAACTAACAGATGTGATTTAACATGCTGGTACTGTTTCTTTTATGTAAAGAAAGGCCTTGAAGGTGCTTACATGTACGAGCCAGATCATACTCAGATTAGAGGCATGATGAAGACTCTGCGAGCTGAGAGACCAATTCCAGGAAACTCTATGCAAATTACTGGCGGTGAGCCAATGCTTAGAGAAGATATTGCCGATGTTATCAAAATTATGAAAGAAGAAGGTGTTGACCATATTCAAATGAATACAAATGGCATCAGACACGCAATGGATCCGGAAGCTGCAAGAGAAGTCAGACTTGCTGGATGTAACAACCTGTATCTTTCCTTTGACGGTGTAACTGCAAGAACAAATCCTAAAAATCACTGGGAAATTCCATATGCACTTGACAGTTGCAGAAAAACAGGCACTACTGTAGTGTTTGTTCCAACAGTGATTAAATCAATTAACGACCACGAACTAGGTGGAATTATCAGATATGCACAAAAGAACATGGATGTAGTCCATGCAGTAAACTTTCAGCCAGTATCATTAACCGGAAGAATGGGAAAAACTGAACGTGAAAAGTATAGAATTACGGTTCCTGACTGTGTTCAAAGAATTGAAGAGCAAACAAACGGTGAAGTAACTGTCGATGACTGGTTCCCAGTCCCAAGTTGTATGCCACTAACTAATGTAATTGAGGCATTCTCAAGCAAACCAAAGTATGAATTATCAATCCACTTTGCCTGTGGTGCTGGAACATACATCTTTGAGGATGCAGATACGAAAAAGTTTGTCCCATTAACAAAATTCTGTGACATTCAAGGAATGTTGGAATTATTTGAAGATAAAGCAGAAGAGATTCGTTCTGGTAAAAACAAGTACTTTACAATGCTTGAAGTTGTAAGAAAACTCAAAGGCTTTGTTGATACAAAGAAGCAACCAGCAGGATTGGATTTGGCAAAGATGTTTGGCAACATACTCATAAAGAGATCATTTGATTCAGTCGGCTCGTGGCATGTAAAGGGATTGTTCCTTGGCATGATGCACTTTCAGGATAAATACAACGAAGACCTTGAAAGACTGCAAAGATGTGACATTCACTATGTAACTCCAGATCTCAGAATTGTTCCATTCTGTGCATTTAATGTAATTCCAGAATGGTACAGGGACAGAATTCAAAAGAAATACTCTATCACTGTGGAGGAATGGGAAGAAAGAGAAGGCGTCAAACTGGAAGACGGTCTGTATCGTGGTCTCATGAGACGTGGAGCCGGTGACGAGCTTGCCGCTGGCTGTGCAAAGAGTCAGATGTTCCATGACGCTGCCCAAGCAACAATGTAGTAATCTTAGACCTTAAATTATCTACAGTTAATTTTATTTTGTGAAGATACTCTTTATCTCTCCAAAATATGAAGGGGGAATTGGAGGTCATGCGAATAGAGTTGCAGAAAAACTGCGAGAAAACGGGCTTGATATTGAATTAATGCACGTTCCCCATATCCCAATCAAAAATCTAAAAAATCCATCATTTACAATTCTTGGAACTATTAAGGCAATGTTAAATTCAAAAGAATATGATGTTGTACACGCATGGAATGTCCCATCTGCGTTTGTAATGAAAAAAATAAAGGCGAAGAAAAAAGTACTATCAATTCACGGGATTTATGGCCAACAAGTTGAAAAAATTCATTCTAAAACAACAAGTAGTATTGGAAAAAGAGCCGAACAAGAAGCTTTGAAAATTGCTGATGTATTTACAACTGATTCCAAACACGTTCAAAATTTTTACAAAAATGAACTAAAAATTGATTTTATTCATTTACCGGCCCCATTAGATACATCAAAATTTCAAGAAATTCCAGATGTTGAAAAGAAAAAAAATCAAGTCATTTACATTGGTAGAGACAGTTTTGAAAAAGGAATAGATATTTTAAAAAAGATTGAACATGACATTGATGGAAATGTTGTTTATTGTACTGAACTTTCATGGAGTGAAACAATGAAAAAATTAAAGGAATCTGCAATTTTAGTTGTTCCTTCTAGAATGGAAAGTATCCCTCAAGTAATTAAAGAAGCATTTTATCTAAAAATTCCAGTAATTGCAACAAATGTTGGAGGCATACCGGAATTAATTAAAACTCAAGAAACTGGAATATTGATTGAGCCTGAAGATTCCCAATCCTTGCTTGATGAGATAACCAAACTACTGAAAAATCCAGTTTTGCAAGAAGAATTATCTGAAAATGGGCATAAATTTATTCTGGAATACTACACGTGGGAATCACTTTACCAAAAGTATGTTGATTTTTATCAAAATCTTGTTAAATAAAATCATAGAATTTCATTCATGAGTTTTTTCAAACCCTCTTCCAGTTTAATTTCTGAGTGCCAATTCAAATATTTTTGAGAATTTACAAGATCTGCCTGACTTAATTTGACATCTCCTCTTCTAGCCTCTTTAAAAATTGGTTTAATGTGATAGTTTGAAATTCTGATCATTAATTCTGCCAATTCTAAAATTGTTGTTGGGACGCCAGTTCCAATATTAAAAAAACCATATTTCGTATCTGATAACATCGCTTGAAGATTTGCACTAGCCACATCTTCAACTGATATAAAATCTCTGACTTGTTTTCCATCACCATAAATTACTGGGGCTGTTTTATTTTTTAAAGACTCTAGAAATTTTGCTATTACTCCCGCGTATGTTCCTGTTTGTCCTTTGCCAAATACGTTGAAATATCTTAATCCGATAATTGAGCATCCTTCTTTGGAAAATTTTTCAGCAAGATTATCTTTTTCAACTTTAGTTTTTCCATATGGATTCATTGGATTCTTAGGATCATTTTCTTTAATTGGAATTTTTTCGGTTTTGCCATAAACACTTGAACTGCTGGCATAAACAACTTTAACACCAAGTTTTTTTGAAATTTTAAATATATTTTCAGTACCGTTCACATTTACGTCGTGATATTCATCAGGTTTTTCAAACGATTCTGGAACCAGTGTCAATCCTGCTTCATGAAAGATTCCATCCACACCATGTAACTGATTTTCAAGTATTTTGTAATCTCGAACATCCACTTGAAAAAATTCCAATTTATTTGAATTATGCAAGTTTTCTTTTTTACCAGTATGCATATTGTCCAACACCAAAACGTCATGATCTTTTTCCAAAAGTAATTTGGATATGTAACTTCCAATAAATCCGGCCCCGCCTGTTACTGCAAACCTCATAAAATCATTTTTTTAGCCACATGTTTAAATCTTAATTACAAATCATAACCCTAAATAACAAATAAACATCCATCAAAATATCCAAGGTGAATAAAACGACTAAAACAATGATGGAAATGTCTGAAGAAGAATTAAACGACAATATTCAATCTGAAAATATACGAGTTTGTGTGATAGGAATTGGCAGAATAGGCCTTCCTACGGCCCTGTCTTTTGCAAATTCAGGATTTAACACAATTGGAATGGATATCAACGAAGATCTTGTTGAAAAAATCAACAACGGTATTTTTCCTCTTAAGGATGAACCTGGATATGATGTGATGTTTGACAAAGTCAGAAAAGAAAAAAAATTTAAAGCAACTTCAAAAATCGGCGATGTAGTTTCAAATTCTGATGTAATATTATTGTCACTTCCAACACCGATGAATTCATCTAACCAACCAAATTATTCTGCTCTAAAATCTGTCGGAAAACAACTACACGATTATCTTGCAAGTGGAACATTGGTAATTATAGAAAGTACTATTGAACCTGGATTTGTTGAAAATATACTGATTCCAATTATTGAAGGAGATGGCAAAAAATTAAAAGCTGGAAAGGATTTTGCCATAGGTGTATGTCCTGAAACTGCAAACCCTGGACAAATTTTAAATGATTTTGAGAAGCTTCCTAGATTAGTTGGAGCAATTGATGATAAAACAAAGGAGATGATAACAAAAATCTATCGGCATGTTTTTACAGTTGATCTTATCCCAATGCCAAATTGTAAAACTGCAAATGCTGTAAAACTTACAACAAATGTATTTCGAGATCTTAATATTGCATTTGTAAATGAGTTAGCAATTCTTTTTGAAAAATTGGGAATTGATGTAATGACTGTTTTAGAAGCAGCAAAAACTAAATACAATTTTCAGATCCATTATCCTGGACCGGGAGTTGGAGGTCCATGCTTACCTGTAAACTCATACCAATATTTGAATACTGCAAAAGAGCATGGTTTGTCATTAAAATTAGTTGAAACTGCAAGAGAAATCAATGAAAGTATGCCTCTACATGTGGTGAAATTACTGTCTGATGCGTTTGAGGAACAAAAGAAACCAATCAATGATTCTACCGTTCTATTACTTGGTGTTTCGTATAAACCCGATGTGAAAGACATCCAAATTTCACCTGCAGAAAAAATTGTAGAGAAATTAAGAGAATTAAACGTAAACATAAGAATTTACGATCCTTATTTTGTATCAGAAAATATTTTTGGAATTGATACAGAAAGTAATTTAATTGATGCACTTTTAAATTCTGATGGGGTGATACTTGTTACCCCGCATAAGGAATTTCATGACATTGAGCCTAAATTTTTAAAATCCAAATTAAGAAATCCTATTTTTATTGATACAAGATGTGTGCTAAACCAACAAGAAGCAATCAATGCTGGACTAATCTATCGTGGACTTGGCAGAGGAAAATTATAACAATTCGAATATACCGGATATTATTTCTAATATCTTAACTCTTCGTTATAATCCATCACAAAATTCATCAATGCCTGAATTATCTTGGAAAGATTTCATTCCTGATGATTACGGAATTTCTGAAAAAATTATTGAAGAAAAAATTGAGAACTATCTACAAAAAAATCTCAGTGACTCAAGCTCACCAACGTCTATTTCTCTTAGTGGAGGCGTTGATTCGTCTTTAGTCCTCGGATATATTAGAAAATTATTTCCAAATGTCCAAATTGAAGCTGTTTCAATAAAGTTTTCAGAAAGTATTGATGAAACACAGGATGCCAAAAAAATTGCAGAACATTTTGGAGCCGAACATCATATACTTGAAGTAGATAATTATTTAGAAATTTTACCCTCAGCGATTGGAATTACTAAAATGCCGTTTTGGGATAATCATTGGTATTTTATATCCCAATTTGCAAGCCAAAAATCTAAAATTTTAGCCTCCGGGGATGGCGGTGATGAGATTTTTGGAGGATATACGTTCAGATATGAGAAATTTCTATCTCAAATAAATCCCAATTCAACACCGATTGAGAAAGTAAAGGCGTATCTTAATTGCCATGAGCGCGATTGGGTGGTTGATCAAAATGAAGTATTTGGCAATAAATTAAATTTTTCTTGGGACAAAATTCATTCAATCCTGCTACCATTCTTTGATAATTCGTTGAACTCTTTAGGACAGGTTTTTCTGGCTGACTATAATGGAAAATTACGATATAATTTTTCTCATGTTAACAATTCCATAAATAATCATTTTGGATTAAAAACCATCTCACCACTACTATCTGATGATCTGATTCCACTTTTATCACACTGTGACTACCAGAGTAAATATGACGAATCACAAAACATAGGAAAAATCCATCTGAGAAAATTATTGGATAATTTTGGCATCTCTCATTTAATTTCCAAAACCAAACTGGGTTTTTCAGTAAACACTTCGAATTTGTGGAAAAATTATGGCAAAGAAATTTTTGATTATTATTTGGAAAATGGCAGTGTGATAAAAGACGGTTGGATAAATCAAGAATGGGTATCTAAATATTCAAACAAAACTGACTTGGATATTCGTTATGTAAATAAACTGCTAGGAATTTTAGCTTTGGAAATTTGGTATAGAATTTTTGTTACCAAAGAAATGAATCCAAACTCTAAATTATTTTAATCCAGGTTTAATTCTAATTTCACTTTTTTTACAAATTCCTTTGCAATTTTTTCCCAGGAAAAATTCCCCTCTACGAATTTTCTTCCTGTGATCCCCATCTGTTTAGATTCTTTTTGATTTTCCAACAAGAATGAGATTTTTTCAATCAAATCTTCTGAATTACCCTTTTCTACAAGCAATCCTGTTTTTTTATCTTCCATCAGTTCAGGAATCCCGCCAACATTTGTTGCAATTACAGGCTTTTCCATCAATTGGGCTTCTTGTAGTGTAAGTGGTGACATATCTATGCCTGAAATCAAAGCATATACATCAATTTCTGATAAAAATTGTCTTACTTTTTCTGGATAATCTAATTTTCCTAACCATTTAAAATTTGGATATTTTTTTAATTCTTGCAATATCTCTTGAACATAAGGCCCATCTCCTGCCCAATAGAATGTGATATTTGGAAGCTTTTCCAAAACTTTTTTCAAGGTTAACAATTCTTCTGTTTTCCCCCAAATTACAGCTCCTTGAACTAAACCTACACATGGATGTTGTAACTGCATTCCTTTTTCGTAGTACCATTTTGCCGAATCAATCCCACTTTGTAATACATAGGTCGGTTTGTTAGGAAATTTTTCTTGAACAATTTTTTCAAGATATTTGCAAATGGGCATTATGATTTTTGAGCCTTTGAAATTTTCCTCACCAATTTTTTCCCATTTTTTAATTACAATGTTTTTTGGAAATGATTTGTAGACCGTGTTTTTTGCCCACTCGATTTCTTTCCAAAAATCACCTCGCAAGTGCATTATTACTGGTATATTTGATTTTATTGCAGCAATTCCAAAATGTCTTTGTCTGTCGACAAATACTGCATCTGGCTTATAATCCCGAACCAATCTATTGAATTGTGAAGTGGATTGCACCCAATTGGAAATTTTTCTACTCGGATAACCATCTATAATGTCAACATCGTTGACTAACCTGTATTCGATACCATATTTTGAAATTGCTTCCCCAAACTCTTTCAAATGAAAAATTTTTGAACTTGCTCCACCAATCAATAATCTCATATCTATAGAATTACCCTACTGGAAAGTAATTAACTTAGTTACTGATGCCATGTTAACCAGTTTGAAATAGTAAATTTTTATATGCATTCCAAAAATCTAAAAAACATTGAAGTCTGATTTAATTAATTACATAGTTTGCCCTAAATGCAAGAGTAAATTTCATCTAAAATCTACAAAATCGCAAAATGATGAGATTGAAAAAGGCACGTTGATCTGTTCCAAAAACCACAAATTTCCTATTCTTGATGGAGTCCCAAGATTAGTTGTTGATGACGAAAAGAATTTTGAAAAAACCGAATCTGCTTTTTCTTCTAAATGGAAAACCTTCAACAAATCATATCACAATAAACTGTGGTATGACAAACAAAGAAAATGGTTTTTGGACAGATTTGGTTGGAAAACACTCCCTAAATTCCTTAATTTTTTGAATAAATGTGATTATATTTTAGATGCGGGAACCGGAGTAGGAAACAGCGCCCACTTGTTTTCTGCAAATAAAAATTCCATGGTTTTTGCTATAGATGCAAGTGAAAGTGTACTTTTTGCAAATAAGAAATATGGAAAAATTCCCAATATTCATTTCTTACAAGCTGATATACGTCAATTGCCTTTCAAAAAAAATTTTTTCAGCTTTATTTGTTCTGATCAGGTGTTGCATCATACAAAAGACACCAAAACATCTTTCATCAATTTGACAAAACATTTGAGAAAGAATGGTCTTATCTCAATCTATGTTTACAAAAAGAAAGGCCCTGTGAGAGAATTCTCTGATGATTTTATCCGAGAAATCATGGTAAACAAATCCGAAAAAGAATGCATGAAATTTTCTAAAGCAATGGCCACTTTAGGCCAAAGTCTAAGTAAAATAAATAAAAAAATTACCATCACTGAAGATATCCCAACTCTAAAAATCAAAGCTGGCACCTATGATATTCAGCGCTTCATATATTGGAATTTCTTGAAATGTTGGTGGTCTGGCGACGTTCCATTTGAGCAAAGCATAGCAACAAACTTTGATTGGTATTTTCCAAAATATGCTTACAGACACACTCCAGAGGAAGTAAAAAAATGGTTTAGTGATGTAAATGTTAAGATATCTCATTTTAATGAGATTGAAAGTGGAATTAGTGTATCGGGTAAAAAATTATGATTTCTTCATTTGTAGAAGTCTTATTGTCTTATTTTTCTTGCGAATTTATTAGTAATATTTTATAATTTTATCCCTATTTTTTTATAAGATTTTTCAGTTTTCATTTAATTGAAAACAATTTAACTCCCATTTTCAGTATTTAATTATAGTATTGAAAACCTTGAAAATTGCATTTATTTATAGATCGTGTCCTTCTCTTTCTTCGGATTATTTTTTTACCAGTTTATACAATTTTTTCTTTAAAGCTCTTAAAAGAAATAAAGAAATTGAAGTCACATATTTTCCAAGTGACAAAACTTTTGATATTGCAAAACTTCAAGGAAAGTTTGATGCGATTTTAATCCCTGATAATCAAAACATTACTGGCGACATAGCTATACCTGATGAAATTTTAGGATTAGACAAAACCTCTATCCCTGTTATTTGCAAACCTGGTGATCTTCATGATGTATTGCGATTTGATCCGATGCATTTTCATGAAAAATATAAAATAGATGCATATTTTGAAATGGCACCATCCGCATATTTTTACAAGTATTATCCTAAAAAATTTAAATTTAAAACTGTATTTTTAGGCCTTGAACCAGAATTATTTCAAAACTTGACACCATTTGAAAATAGAATCAAAAATAAAATTCTAAATTCTGGAAATATTGGAAATACAAATCCGCTCTCACGAATGATAGTAAAACTTCGTCAAAAGGGTCCTTCAAATTATGATTTTTACAAATTGAGAACATTATGCAATAAGCTACCTTATGTTGATTATACACCAACATTACAACATGAGTTTATAGGAAATAAATATCCGCTACTTTTACAGCAATATCGAGCATCAATAGCCTCATCAACTATAACTCCTACTAGAAAATATTTAGAAATTCCTCCTGCGGGATGCTTAACGTTTATGGAAATCACTGAAAAAAATCTTGGTAATTATTTGGGATATAAAAATAATGAATCTGCCATTTTTATTACTGAAAAAAATTATAAACAAAAATTTAAGGAATTTTTAAACGATCCTGATAATAAAATATGGGGCGAAATTGCCCAATCGGGGAAAAATCATGCGATGACAAACCTTAGCAATGATAAAGGTGTAGAACTTTTAGTGGATTTAATCAAGGAGTTGATCTAACAATGAGAAAAAAAATTCCTATTATTAGTCCTACAGTAGGTGATGAAGAAATTAAACTTGTCAAAAAAGTGATTAAATCAAAATTTCTCACTGAGGGTAAAATTACAACAAAATTTGAAAATCTTATAGCAAAATACGTTCATTCAAAATATGCTGTTGCTACTTCATCAGGGACATCTGCCCTTCACACCTGTTTTGAATGCATTAATGTTGAAAATAAACAGGTTTTGGTTTCTGACTTTACATTTCCTGCAACGGCAAATGCAATAATCCTTGCTAGAGGAATACCTGTTCTTGTAGATGTTGATCGGGAAACAATGAATATAACCACTGAAATTGCAGAACAATCGATTTCAGAACAAACAGGTTTACTTGCACCCGTATCTTTATTTGGAAACCCTCTTGAACAATCATTTTATAAATTTCGTAAAAAAGGATTGGTAATTGTTGAAGATGCAGCTACAAATCTTGGAACAAAATTAGGTTCAAAATATGTTGGAAATTTAGCTGACGTTTCATGTTTTAGTTTTCATCCCAGAAAAATAATCACGACTGGGGAGGGTGGAATGATTACTACATCAAATAAAAAACTTGCAAAAAAATTTCGATCTTATAAAACATTTGGAAAAGTAAATAATGAATTTTTAAATGATGGCACAAATTATAAAATGTCTGATGTTTTAAGTGCGATTGGATTAGCACAATTTAAAAAATTAGAAAAAATCATTTCAAAACGGATTGAAATAGCAAAAATTTACGATGAATTGATTTCTAAAATAGATATCATCGAACCTCAAAAAATAACGAAAAATGCCAGACATACTTTTCAATCTTATACGTGCGTGATTACCAAACCAAATTTACGAGACAAAATTCGTAATTTGCTCGCTAAAAATAACATAGAGACTCAAATTGGAACATATGCCTTACACTGTTTGCCGTATTTTTCAAAATGTAAAAAAATTGGTAATTTACAAAACTCTGAATTTTTATATAAAAATACCATTACTCTACCGTTACATGAAAATCTTACATACCGTGATCAGACACTTATTTGTAAGTTAATTGAACATCTCTAATGATTTTTGAAAATTAAAATATGAAAAACTTAAAACAAGTTGACTTTGTTGTTTCATTATAATGTCAAATTTATCATTAAAAAATAAAAAAATCTTAATCACAGGCGGCTCTGGATTTATAGGCAGTTATTTGCTTGAATCATTTCTAGATAAAAACCAGATATGCATTATTGATAATGAATACAGAGGCTCAAACATTTCATTAACCCAAAAAAAATTCCCTAAAAAATTCTCTAAAAATGTTGATTTTCAAAATGTGGATATTACTAATGAAAATGAATTAATGAGGATTTTTAAAGAATTCAAGCCTGAAATAGTATTTCATTTAGCAGGCATTGCAGGCGTAAGTACAGTTTTGAATGATCCAATGCGTGTAATTGATGTCAATCTCATTGGAAGTTATAATCTTGCAAAAAC
>JACNFV010000116.1 GCA_014384445.1 Candidatus Nitrosopumilus sp.
GAAGCTTACTAAAACACCCATTTTATGAAATGTGGTCTGATGGAAAATTAACTCAGGAATCTTTAGCAGGATATTCAAAGGAATACTTTCAACTTGTAAAAGCAGTTCCTGAATTTATGACCCCAATTATTGAAAGAGCACCAAATTCTGTAATTACTGAATTAATTGAAAATCAACAAGAAGAATCTGATCACATTAAACCTTGGATTAGCTTTGCTGGAGAACTTGGTATTTCTGAAGATGAATTAATTTCATATTCTGGATCAGATAAAACTCAAAAAGCCGTATTTGATTTGACTGAATTAATGAACACTTTTGATGGTGGTTCATGTGCAATGTATGCATTTGAAAAAGAGATTCCTAAAATTAGTCAAACAAAATTAGATGGATTGTCTGAATTTTATAAAATAACTAGCGATGACGCAACTGAATACTTCAAACTCCATACTGAAGCTGATATTAGACATACGGCATCATGGAGAAACATCTTGGAAAAATCTGATGCTGATACAAGTAATCTAATTGAAATTGCTGAAAAATCTGTTTCAGCACAAAATCTTTTACTTGATAGTTGTTATGAACAATACTGCTAATCTCATAACATTTTATACCTCAAAAAAAATTTAGTACCTTAGGGCCCGTAACTCAGCTTGGTAGAGTAACCGGCTCATAACCGGTGAGCCATGGGATCGAAGCCCATCGGGCCCATTATTTTCAATTAGTTTTAAACTGAGTGCATACAAAAATTACTGGCTGCAATGAAGAATCAGAGTTATATCTGAAATTGATGATTGGAAGGCATTTGTCTGAGCTGCCATAATTTACTTACTAATCTGTTTTTTTACTTTATCAAAAATATCGACATCAATCATTTTTTGCTCATACAATATTTCTGTAATTTGTAGTATGTTTAACATTGAATGCATTTTTACTCCATGCTCTGCAAAAGCTTCATCTGCACCTTCCATTCTATCTACAATCACATATGCATCTTTTACTGTAACATTTACTTCAGTTAGTGATTTGATTGCATTTACAACCGAACCGCCTGTAGTTGCAACATCGTCTATCATAACAACTTTCATTCCATCATGAATTTTTCCTTCAACTGATTTTGAAGTACCGTAATCTTTTGGTTTACTTCTGACGTAGATTAGTGGTTTTACTGTTTCAATTGCTAATGCTGATGCAATTACTAATCCTCCTGTGGGAACTGAAACAATACTTTCAAAATTATCTAATCCTATATCTTCTATAATTTGATTTTCAAGATACTTTGTCATCATTCTAAATTCACGAGGATAACTGGGAACTAATCTTAAATCAACATAATATGAACTGCTTTTTCCACTGGCTAGTGTAAAATCTCCAAATTTTATTATCTCTTTTTCATGTAAAAAGGTCACAAATTCTTTCACAAACTCCATATCAAAATTCACTACATTGGATTTATTTTAGTTTGTATTTACTATCTATTATGCCTGAAATTTGGTTGAATTATGGGATTACAGACGTAGTTTTGGACATAAAAGCTGAAAATTTAGAACAAAAAATTGATTCTGATGGCAAAATTATGGATGATTTTGCAATTAATGAGAAACTAAATTCTATTGATTTATCCAAACCAATAGAATTAGTAGTATTACATAATTCTAAATCTATTTTAAAAATTATCTCATCATTATTCACATTATGTGAACAAAAATCAAAACCATTCCCTAAAATATTAGCTGAGAAAAAAATTCTAAATTTAGTTAAGTCTGGTTTACCTGAAGGTAGTGCAATTAACGAATTTGACGATGTTGATATTTCTAATACTAATCTTGTATTTATGGGTGAAATGGGATTTGATGGACTATTTGGTTATGAGACTATTGCAACCCGTCTTATCAAAAAATTTGGTACAGAATCTATGCTTTCAGCATATGCAAAAAGACAAGGTAATCTTCCTACACCTGGTCAATATACTGAGAGTTTAACTGAAGCAAAAAAATTTGTTGATAATTTTGAAATTCAAGCAATTGAAATTATTTCAAATTCTGAAGGAATACTTGACTTTACAATTGGTCATCCATCTCAAACTCTTTCTACCACTAAAATCTTAGAATTAAATTCGATTAAAGATATTGGTCAACATAAAACCATGATAATGAGTACTGGTAAAGATGCAAGTAATGATACTTTAGGACATTCTTTATCTTCACTTTGGAATTGTTCAAATGCTATTAAGAAAGATGGTCTTGCAATTTTAGTTGCTGAATGTAAAGGTGGTTTAGGTTCTGATGCCATTCAACAATACATTGAAGATAGATTAACTTTGGAACAATTGCGAAATCCTACAAAATATGTAGATGGAATGGAAGATTTACTTTTTCTTTCAGAAATACAAAAAAACTTTCAAATTGGTTTAGTTTCTATTTTGCCTGAATTTTATGTAAAGAAACTTGATATGATTTCTTTACCTGGAATAAAATATTCTATGGATTATATTTTAAAAACACAGGGCGCAAGACAAAAAGTTGCAGTAGTAAATGACGGTGCTAGACTTTTTCTAAGGTAAAAGGCCTGAAAATAATCCTGATGGCAGTGGTGCGCACAAAAATGCTAATACTATAATTCCAATATATGCTATCTTTCTATTTCTTGTAAGTGGTGATATGTCATCAAGTGGAGTTGCGCTTGGATTTTTGGTCGACATTACTAAAATTAAGATTGCCATAAGCCAATAATTTAGTAAAACAAGTACTAGCATACTCCCATACGTTGCATATCTGTGAATTTTTTGACCTAGCAAAGTTCTTGCCATATGTCCGCCATCAAGTTGCCATGCTGGAAGTAAATTCAAAAATGTAATTAAAAATCCAATCCACGCTGCAAACATTACTGGCGTCATGATCACTTCATAACCTGGACCTCCTTTTCCAAATACTGCTAAACTTGCAGTCATTAGTAGTGGCTCTCCTTGTTCCCATTCCACTAGTATTTGATCAGCAAATAATCCTTCAGCTATTTCTTGATCTAAAATTGGTGCAGTATATGCTCCATACAGTGAAACTATCATTGTAATTACCAATCCTGCAATTGGCCCTGCAATAGCTACGTCAAATAAAATTCTTCGATTAATTGTTAATCCCTTTGATTGAATGAATGCACCAAATGTTGGAATTCCAATCACTGGTAAACCTGGAATAAAGTATGGCCAACTTGTTTTTAACCTGTGCATCTTTGCTGCAATAATATGTCCAAGCTCATGTGTTCCTAAAATTCCTAATAATGCAAGTGTGTAAACAATTGCCATCTGAAATGGATCTCCAATTTCTACAATAGCATTTGTTCCAGATGTTCTATAGTAACCATCAATCATTACAAATGATATTACGATTACAAACAAAAATCTAGGTGCCCAGGTTGCATTAAGTAATTTTCTAGCTTTTTTTCTGGTAAATTTTTGAATTTGAACATAAATCTCATTATCTTTTTTTAATAATTTACAAACATAACTCATATTTTCTAATCCTCTTGCTAAATCTTCAAATTTTGTTTGAAATTCTATATCTGTAATTTTAAATTCTAATGTAAATTCTGTTTTTGTAAACTCCCCCACATTGAAAATTGAATTTACTAATGAAATAATATTTTCTTGAGAATCTTCTTCCATTCATTTCATATGCTCTTATTCCATTAATCACCTTTTTGTTTAAAATTAAATATTGATACTTTCATGGTATGTTATGCAAGTAATTTTGAGACAATTAGGTGACTGCAGTATACGTAGAGCTGCTCCAAGCGATCTAATATCCGTGATGGAAATTAACCTGAAAACCTTGCCTGAACATTATTCTGACTATTTCTATGAATCATTATTGAAAGAATTGCCCGAAGCATTTTTGGTTGCAGAAATAGATGGTAAAATTGTTGGTTATGAAATGTGTAAAACTGAATTTGGATTTTCAAATTTTAAGAAATTAGGTTTTGTAAAAAAAGGACATGTAGTATCAATTGCAGTACTTGATGAGCATAGAAAAAAAGGCATTGGTAAAGCACTTGTTGAAGAATCTGTAATTGGTGTAAAAACTAGGAATTGTGATGAATTTTATCTAGAAGTTAGATGTAGTAACACTGATGCCGTTCGTCTTTATGAGAAACTTGGATTTGTAATTAGACTAGAACTCAATGCATATTACCGTGATGGTGAATCTGCATATTTGATGGCGATTGAAGTAGATTGAAAGTTATAGCAATTATCGTATTTGCTGTTATGATTATGATTGGATCATCCTCAATTGCTTTTGGTGTTGTCTTGGTATTTTTAGATAAAGATGTTTATGAAATTCCTACTCCTGATACGCCATTGACTATTTTTATTGAATCTCCAGGCAAGGTTACAATCTCTGTGAGCAATGGAGATGTTGCAACAGTATTGGGCGAAACAACTTCTGGTGAGTTTACGATTTATCATGATGATTATGATTTTATGGATGGTACAATGTTAATTGTAAATCACATTAATGATTATACTCTAAAAGAATGGACTGATGTTTCAACTTTCTCTCAAAATATGTCCACTGAATCTGTAACAGAAACAACTAGTGTAAAATCTGGTAATGGTGGCGGTTGTCTAATTGCAACAGCAACATACGGTTCAGAGCTAGCACCACAAGTTCAACTACTTAGAGAAATTCGTGACAACCAATTATTGAATACAGAATCAGGAACTGCATTCATGAGCACATTTAACGAATTGTATTATTCCTTTAGTCCAACAATTGCAGACATGGAACGTGAAAGTCCAATGCTTAAAGAAATTGTAAAAGTTGGACTAACTCCAATGCTTTCATCACTCTCATTAATGGAGGGCGCAAATTCTGAATCAGAAGTATTGGGATTTGGATTGTCAGTAATTGCACTAAACATTGGAATGTATCTTGGAGTTCCAGCTATGGTGATTGTTGGTATTAGAAAGAAGTTTTGAGAAGATAACCGATAAATAAGTCCACGAAAGTTTTTTCATATGGATAAGCGTAGGAGTCTGGGAGTTTTACTTTTCTCACTTTGTATTGGCACATTTTTTGTTTATGCCTATTTGCTCATGTTATCTGAATGGTCTCCAATTGTTTTACAATTATCTGTATTAATGGCAGTTGGTGGTATTCTTGCAATGATTGCTTGGATTGGATATGTAGTTGCAACAAAAAAGCCTACATCTGCGACAATTACATCGTCTGATGATTCACCTATTTAGTAATTTTTACATCCACTACTGTTTGATAATATCTGGGACCTACCGCTCTTACAATTTTTGAACCCAGAATTTCTGATTTGACTGATGTTGTTTTTAGATAATGTTCTTCACTTAATTTTGCAGCTTCTGATTTCTTATCTGCATGCATGTGGGAATAATAGTGAATAATTCCTCCACTCTTTGTTGCATTTATTGCTGAATCTAAAAATTCATCTGATCTTTCTGGTAATAGCATTAACGTTCTATCTGATTTATTCATTAATTGATCTTGGATGATTTGTGATGCATCACCATTAATTGAAATTATTTTGCCAGCAAGTTTGTTTAATGCCATATTTTTCTCACAAAGTTTTGATGCTACTGGGTTCAAATCAATACTGTATACGGTGCATTTTTTCTTTCTTGCAGCCATTATTGAAAACATACCAATACCCGCAAACATGTTTACCATTGTTTCTCCCTCTTGAGTTAATTCTGCAATTCTTTCTCTTTCTGTTGAAAGACGTGGTGAAAAAAATGCATTTGCAACATCTACAATAAATTTACAATTAAATTCCTTGTATTCTGTTTCTGTATTGTCTTCTCCTGCAAGAATCTCTAGATTTCTTGTACGAAAATCTCCTTCTACAGGCGAAGATTGATAGAATACACTTTTTACAATTTTTACTTGATTAAGTAATGTTTCACCAATAATTTTCTTTTTCGATAGTAATGATTCAGGTATTCTGACTATGATTATATTTCCAATCTGATCAAATGCCGAAATTAATTCATCACTTTCTTCTGATGTCAATATGTTTTCTAATGAATTTTTTAGCATTCGAGTCAATGTTTGTAGTAAAAATTTCCAGATGATTTTTGATCTTTGTCTAATCTACTTTCTATTTTATTTACTCTGGGTCTCAAACTTTTTTCATCTCTTCTAAATGTCATGTCTAATGATTTTAGGAACCTGTTCATTGCTTCAGGTTTTGGCATTGGTGCTGTAGCTAACCCTGCTTTTCCTGATTCTCCTTCAAATATTATCATTGAATCTGACACTAAATCCATTAATTGTAAATCGTGATCGATAACAATTGCCGATTTTCCATAGGAGCGAACAAATTTCTGTAAAAATTTTCCAACTGCAATTCTATCTTCTACATCTAAAAATGCTGAAGGTTCATCTAGTGCATATAGATCTACTTTTTGAATTAAACATGATGCAACTGCAATTTTTTGTAGTTCCCCACCTGATAGATTTCTTATCGATTTATTGTATAATTTTCTAATTTTTAGTGGATCTAGAATTTGTTCTTCTTCCTGACTTCCTTCGATAGGGCCTCCGCTTGCTTTTTCTAAAAGTGCTATCACTTCAACATCACTATCATTTTGTAGGTATTGTGGTTTGTATGCTATCTTTATTTTTTTATCAATTGAACCCATATCTGGTTTTTCAACACCTGCAATCATTTTCATCATGGTTGTTTTCCCAAGTGCATTTGCACCCATTATTCCTAAAACTTCGCCTTTTCGTACCCTTCCAGGCTCAATTGTTACTGAAAACGAATCAAATTTCTTTTCAAGTTTTGGATAAATTACAACATCACTACCTTCTTGGAAAATATCTGTAGATGATGATGATACATCCATGGAGAATCTTTTATCCCTAAATCTAACATTTTCATTTGGTAAATATCCATCAAGAAAAACATTGATTCCAATTTTAGTTGATAAAATATTTGATACTATTCCATATGCTGTTGGTTCACCATACAACACTTCGATATAATCACTAAGAAAATCAAGTAATGTTAAATCGTGTTCTACAATCATTACGCTTTTTCCAATTTTTGCTAAACCTTGTATTACTCTGGCAACCCCTATTCTTTGATACACATCGTTGTACGATGATGGTTCATCAAAAAAGTAAAACTCTGTATCTTTTGATGCAGCAGCAGCAACTGCAATCCTTTGTAGTTCTCCTCCACTAAGTTCTTTCAAACTTTTTTCCATGGAATTTTGTAATCCTAATTCTCTAACTAATTCTCTTGTTACTCCTCGTTCATCATATTTGTCAAGTAATTCATTTCCTGTTCCATCAAATGCTTCTGCAAGACGATGAATTTGTTGTGGTTTTATTGAAGCACGAATTTCATTTTTTTCTATTTTTTGAAAATGATTTTTTAATTCCGTTCCACTATAATGTTTAAAAATTTCATTCCATTCTGGTGGATCTTCATATCTTCCAAGATTTGGTTTTAATTTTCCAGAAAGTATGTTAACTACAGTGCTTTTCCCCATTCCATTTCTACCTAATAATCCTACAACCTCTCCTTTTCTTGGAGTTGGTAATTTGTATAATCTAAAGGAGTTTGTTCCATATTGATGAATTTTATCCGTAGCTAATTCACTTGCTAAATTTACAATTGTTATTGCATCAAATGGACATACTTTGACACATATTCCGCACCCATTGCAAATATCCTCATCAATTTGGGCTTTTTTTGACACTTCATTAATTGTAACACATTCTGCACCTGATTTGTTAACTGGACAATACTTTATACACTCTAATCCGCATTTTTGTGGCTGGCATAAATCCTGATCCAGTACGGCAACTCTGTGTGTCATGATTGTAATTCGATATTTTCTTTGCTTTATACCTATTTTGAGTTGATTTGAAATATTTCGTTACCTTAATAGATAAGAATTATTGAATAGTTTTCAAGCCGGCCATAGCGTCAGGGTGCGACCTAATCCCATTCCGAACTTAGAAGTCAAACCTGATAGCGCTATTGTGTTACTAACATGCGAGAGCTGTTGGGAAGCAATAGTGCTGGCATTTTTCAATTATTAATCAATCTTTTAATATCCATACTCTTTGATTGAATTGATTTCAATGCCAAATTGTAGCGTCTGTGGAGAAAAATCTGATAATGATATTAGATTACTAAATCACATGATGGAAAAACATGGCTGGAGAAATCCAAATGTTAGTAAACCTGATAGAAATAGCAGGGGTTATTAATTTTATAATTTTTGTAAGTAATCTAAAATCAGTCTTACTCCAAAACCTGTAGCTCCTTTTGGATTGTATGGTTTTTGTTTTGTAGCTGCTCCCTGAGTCCATGCAACTCCTGCAATATCAAAATGTACCCATGGTGTATCTTTGATTGCACTTTTCAAAAATGCAGCAGCTGTGATGGTCCCTGCTGCTTTTCCTATTCCAACATTTTTAATGTCTGCAACATCTGATTTTATCATATCCATGTAGTCTTGTGTTAATGGTAGTTCCCAAATTTCTTCTGTTGTAGTTTTAGATGAATTTGTAATTTCTTTTGTTAGTTGTTTATCGTTTGATACAATTGCAGCTACGTTATTTCCTAATGCTACTATGCATGCTCCTGTTAAAGTAGCAAAATCAATAATTGCTTTTGGAGAATATTGTTTTTCTCCGTATGCTAGTGCGTCTGCTAAAATTAATCTACCTTCTGCATCTGTATTTAGAATCTCTGCAGTTTTTCCATTGTATAATTTTATAATATCTCCCGGTCTGTATGCCTCTCCACCTGGCATATTTTCTACTGATGGGATAATTCCTACTACATTAATTGGCAATTTTAATTCTGAAACTGATTTCATGATTCCTAAAACTGTACAACCCCCACATTTATCAAATTTCATTTCATCCATGCCTTGACCTGGTTTTAATGAAATTCCTCCCGTGTCAAATGTTACAGCTTTTCCAACTAGAACAATTGGTTTTTGACTTTTAGGTCCATGATTATGTTCTATGGTAATTAGTTTAGGCTCGTTTTTACTTCCTTTGCCTACTGCTGTAATTCCTCCAAAACCTTTTTTCTTTAATTCTGGTTGTGATATGATGGTACATTTCATTTTGTTCTTTTTAGAAATATCTTTAGCAAAATTTGCTAATGTTGTGGGTGTACATTCGTTTGGAGGTAGATTTGCTATGTTTTTAGCAAACATTACACCTTCAGATATTATTTCTGCAACTTTGATTGCTTTTGATCCTTCATTTGATTTAGGAACAATGATTGTAAGGTCTGGTGATTTATCTGATTTTTCAGCTTTGAATTTATCAAATTTGTATAATGATATTTTGGCACCTTCTATAATCTGCGAAACTGCTGAAATTGAATCCCATACAAATGTAGGTGGTGTGATGATTGAAAATTCTTTCAATTTTAATTCTCTTGCTTTTTGTGCAATTTTTCCTGAAACGAATCTTATTGTATCGTTTGTTAAATTTTCTTTCTTACCAATTCCTGCAAGTAGAATTCTCTGAGCTTGTTTATTTCCTGGTATTGGAATGATTGTAACTTTTCCTAGTTTACCGTTCATATCTTTTATCGATTGATTAATTGAAGATGATATTTTTGTATCAAATTTAGGTAATCCTAAAGCTTTGTTTGAATCTTCTAATACAAATCCACATAGAAGTTCTGTTTTCTTTTTCCCATAATTATCTGAATTAATCTTCATGATAAAATTCTATTTTTAAAGCATTATTTAGATTTTCTATAAATCAATTTTTTTACTACTTGTAATTAGGGTAAATGATCTCACAAATACAGATTTGACAGTTTTACAGTCTTTACCGCATATGTTATCGAGTTGAGTAAATTTTCTTTTTCTTGATTTTGTAGAAAAAATTGATTTTATTAATGGAAATAATGCAGCTCTTCCTCCACTTGCTCTTTTTTTATCAATAAACCAAAACATCTCTAATGCTGTTTGATCTAAAATTTCATTCCTAATTTTTATTCCAAAATCTGAATAGTGTCCTATCATTGTAATTTTACCTCTTGCTAAAAAATTAACAATAGTTGCAAATTTTATACAAACATAACATTGATCATCAAAAAGTACAATTGGAATTTCTTCTTTAATTTCCATACTTGCAGATAATTGCGATCAAATTAAAATTTTGCAGAAGTAGATTTTTATTCGATTTATGATGAAATTATCTATTGGGTCTTAACTATTATCAAATTAAAAAAAATGTTCTGAGAGCTCGTAAATTAGTAATTAAAGCGACTAATACTGCAGGTTCCGGTCATCCTGGTGGCTCCTTTTCGATGGCTGAAATTTTAGGTTGCTTGTTTAACAAACATTTGAAATTTGATGCTCAGAATCCTCAGTGGGTGGATAGAGATCGTTTAGTATTATCAAAAGGTCATGCTGCACCTGGCTTGTTTTCTAATATGGCAGTTGCAGGATATTTTCCAGAATCTGAAATTGAAACTCTAAGAAAATTTGGTAGTAGATTGCAAGGACACCCTGATCTAAAATGCCCTGGTGTTGAATTCTGTGGTGGCTCACTTGGAACTGGATTGTCTTATTCTGTAGGAATTGCTCTTGCTGCAAAAATTGATTCAAAAGATCATCATGTCTATACAATTATTGGTGATGGTGAATCTGACGAGGGTCAAGTCTGGGAAGCTGCTATGACTGCTTCTAAATACAAAGTTGATAATCTAACTGCTTTTCTTGATAGAAATTTTATTCAACAAG